>JAGQUY010000002.1 GCA_020438245.1 Bacteroidota bacterium | reverse complement strand
GGTGCATCAGAAAATCTATTTTTACAAAATTGTCAATCGGGTATTTGTTCTGGATCACATGATAGGCGGACGACAATAAGGAGGTTTTATGATGATTCTATGGCTGGTTAAGCTATATTGGCTTTGGATAGTTCTCGGCCTGATTGTCTTGACTTCAAGCGTGCTTCCCCCTGGGATTAGCGTTTTTTGGGCCGTGTTTGGCGGCGCTGTTCTGCTTTTGGGGATGGTCTTCAGGAAGGCCATGCAAAGCGAAAGTTTCAGGAATCGAATCGAACGAAATCTGTGAATCATAGATCAATAATCGGATAAAGACACACAGTCAGGAGGAAAAGGATGGCAGACAAATTTCAAAATTTTATAAATGGCCAATGGAAAGATGCCAAGGGAGGCCAGACCTTTGAAAACCGTAATCCGGCCAACTGGGATGATCTGGTAGGAACCTTCCCCAAATCGACGGCAGAGGATGTGAATGAAGCTGTTGCGGCTGCAAAGGCCGCCTATGAAGGATGGAGACTGACCCCAGCGCCCAAACGGGGCGACATCATGAGAAAAGTAGGCGACCTCATGGTTGCCCGCAAAGAAGAAATTGCTCGTGAAATGACCAGGGAGATGGGCAAGGTATTGGCCGAAACTCGAGGAGATGTACAAGAAGGCATAGACACGGCTTACTATGCGTCCAGTGAAGGTCGAAGGCTCTTCAGCCACACGGTACCGTCAGAGCTCGAAAACAAATTCGCAATGGCGATCCGTGTACCCATTGGAGTTGCAGGCATTGTCACGCCATGGAATTTTCCAATGGCCATTCCCACCTGGAAAATATTTCCGGCATTGCTTTGCGGAAATTGCGTGGTCTTCAAGCCCGCTTCCGATACTCCCAAAACGGCCACCATGTTGGTGCAAATTCTTCAAGAAGCAGGGGTCCCGAGTGGAGTGGTCAACCTAGTACACGGCGGCGGCGGGACGGTTGGCATGGGTATCGTTGAACACAAAGATATTAACCTGATCAGCTTCACCGGTTCTTCCGCAGTCGGAAAGACTATTGCCTCTTCATGTGGGAAGACCCTGAAGCCCGTCTCTTTGGAGCTGGGCGGTAAGAACGCGCAAATCGTGATGGACGATGCCAACCTCGATCTTGCGTTGGATGGCGTGCTGTGGGGAGCATTTGGAACGACCGGTCAACGGTGCACGGCAACCAGCCGGCTTATTCTTCACGAAAAGATACATGACAAATTCGTCGATATGCTGGTCAAACGTACGGAAAAACTCCGACTCGGTAACGGATTGGAACCCAATGTCGACGTGGGTCCGTGTGTAAATGAAGGCCAACTGAATACCGACCATGAATATGTCCAGATCGGTAAATCGGAGGGTGCCAAACTTCTTTGCGGGGGAGAACGCGCAACCGAGGGTGAGCTGAAAAAAGGGTGGTTCTACAAGCCTACAATCTTTACCGGCGTTAAGCAGGGCATGAGAATCGAGCAGGAAGAAATTTTCGGCCCCGTCTTGTCGGTCATAAAGGTCAAAGATCTTGATGAGGCCATCACGGTTTTAAATGGTACGGTTTACGGCCTTTCCTCGTCATTGTACACAAAGAACGTGAACGATTCATTCAGAGCGATTCGGGACATCAAAGCCGGCATCACCTATATCAATGCTCCGACGATTGGTGCGGAAGCGCATTTGCCCTTTGGGGGTGTGAAAGAGACCGGTAATGGACATCGCGAGGGAGGTTGGCCTGTATATGAGTTTTTCAGTGAACTGAAGACCGTATATATTGACTACAGCGATAAACTTCAGCGTGCGCAAATTGATAACTACTGATGGTTGCATTAAGTAGTACTCCCCATAACGCGTGGATATGCCAACAGATTGTGTTGATGGGGCACAGGAGCGTGGTTCTGAAGCCGGAGTGGAGGGTGTAGAATTCGTTCTTCGGTCGTTGTAAATCAAATAACGAAGGAGAATGAATCATGATCAATTCAATCAAACCTCAGGACGTACATTCCATCATCCGTCGGCACATGCAGGCAGACGGGTTTGACCTTGTTTTGGACACGAAGAAGAGCCTCGGATCCCGACTTGTAGATGCCAAAACAGGCCGGGCGTATCTGGATTTCTACTCTTTTTTTGGCTCCGCTCCTATCGGGATGAATCATCCGAAATTGAGAACTCCTGAATTTCAGGAGGGGCTCATTGAGGCCGCCACGAACAATCCAGCCAATGCGGACGTTTACACAACCATCATGGCAGACTTTGTCTCCACTTTCTCCGCATTTGGGATCCCTTCGTATTTACCGCATCTCTTTTTGATTGCAGGCGGTGCTCTGGCTGTCGAAAACACCCTGAAGACCGCGTTTGACTGGAAGGTCCGCAAGCGGTTTCCAGAGGGTTTCAAGTCCCAAGAGGAGGAATGGCGATATGTGAACGATCTCAAAGTCATTTTCTTTGATCAGGCTTTTCACGGACGTTCAGGCTACACGCTTACCATGACGAATACGTACTACCGCCAGAAAACTCAATATTTTCCACGCTTGGACTGGATTAAGGCCCCAAATCCAAAGATTCTGTTTCCGCTGAATGAAGAAAGCAGGAAAGATGTTGAAAAAAGGGAGGCGGAGTCGTTGAACTTCATCGAAAGCCAAATTGAGGCCAACAAGGACAAGATTGCCGCTCTGGTTATCGAACCCATTCAGGCTGAAGGAGGAGATAATCACTTCAGACCCGAATTTCATCGGGCACTGCGAAAGCTGTGCGATGATCATGAGATCATGATGATATACGATGAAGTGCAAACGGGCGTCGGCTTGACCGGTACGTTCTGGGCCCATGAAAAAATTGGAGTAAAACCGGACTGTATTGCCTTTGGAAAAAAAATGCAGGTGTGCGGTGTCCTTGCCGGGAAGCGCGTGGATGAGGCCAAAGACAACGTATTTGCAATGAGTGGCAGAATCAACTCAACATGGGGCGGAAACCTGGCAAATATGTACCGAGCGACCTGGTATCTGCGCATCATCCGGGATGAAAAGTACATTGAGAATGCGGCCGCGCAAGGGGAGTATTTAGTCGGCACATTGCACGATCTTGCAAAATCCAACAAAGGAATAAGCAATGTCCGCGGCAGTGGACTCATGTGTGCGTTTGATATGACGGACAATGCCAAGAGAGACGCAATGATCAAGAAGTCATATGAGAAGGGTTTACTGATTCTTAAATGTGGTGAGAAGACGGTCCGGTTGAGACCGGCTTTAAACATAACTCGTCCTGAAATCGATGAAGCGGGACGACTGATGAAAGAGGCGCTTAAAGAAGTGACAGCTTGACAAATAGCCGGTCGTACCCTACATTGCAGCCCCTTTCAAAGTTCGGGGCGTAGCGCAGCCCGGTTAGCGCGCCTGTTTTGGGAGCAGGATGTCGGAGGTTCAAATCCTCTCGCCCCGACTTGAAGATTCGTTTTGGTTCACATGCGCCTGTAGCTCAGTTGGATAGATAAATTCATTCCAAATAATTACTTAGCTTTGACTATTTGATAAGCTCCTTTGAATTGTCCTATTCAATCATGACGAAATCTGAATTGACATGCGAAGTTAAGAAGTTGGCACTTAATGCCGGATTTGAGAAGGTCGGGATTGCCGTGGCCGGGCCGTCGTCAGACGGAGTAAGGTTGCAGGAATGGCTGAAGAAGGACTTCCATGGGGAAATGGCTTGGATGGCGAAGGATCCCGAAAAACGGAGCGACCCAACGAAGGTCTTTCCCGGTGTAAAATCAATCCTGGTCGTGGCGAAGAACTACTATGTACCCATTCTTCACCTTCACGGAACCGGCAAAATATCGCGCTATGCTTGGGGTGACGACTACCATGATGTTGTCGGCAAAAAGCTCAAGTTATTGCTTGGTCAAATCAAGGAATTGGATTCCTCAATCGATGGTCGCTGTTGCATTGACACTGCTCCGATCATGGAAAAATATTGGGCCGTCAGGGCTGGCGTTGGTTGGCAGGGAAAGCATAGCAACGTCATAAGTCGTGACCTCGGTTCCTGGTTGTTTTTGGGGGAGATTCTCCTCAATGTTGACCTAGAGCCGGATCAGCCTCATGCCGACTATTGCGGTACTTGCGATCGGTGTATTAGGGCTTGTCCAACAGATGCTATCGTCAGCCCGTATGTTGTTGATTCTCGCAAGTGTATCTCCTACGCCACGATCGAGTACCGGGGACAGGATTTGTCTCCTTGGAAAGATAGCGATTTCCACAATTGGATTTACGGGTGTGATATCTGCCAGGACGTGTGTCCTTGGAATGAAAAATTTTCAACGCCGACGTCGGAGAAATCCTTCGAGCCAAGGCTCGAAAACATCAATCAACATCCTGAAGACCTTTCGGAGATGAGTCACGAGGATTTCAAGAAACGATTCTCCAAAAGTGCTGTCAAACGGACCAAGTTTTCAGGCTTTGTGAGAAACGTCCGGCAGTTGCTGTCCGGCAAACATTCAACCGGCGGCGATTGATTTCTTGACTTTTTCTTCACTTTTGATGACTTTTTTACCAGTTGGCGACTACTAATACCATACGGAGAATACATATGGCAAGACGAGTAAAAAAGAAACCCGCAAAGAAAAAAACCGCCAAGAAAAAGGCAGTCAAGAGAGCCGCTGGGAAAAAGCCTGTCAGAAAAAAAACAACCAGGAAGATGCCTAAGAAACCGGTGAAGAAGAAAACCAGGCCCACAGCACGGAAGAAACCTTCCAAACGGGTAACACGGCAGTCCAAGTCATCGCGGAAAACTGCCAAGAAAGCTCCTTCGCTGACTCCTGAGCAGCTTACTGCTAAGGTCCAGAATAGAGTGGAGTCGTTCATAAAGAAGCTGTATAAAAACAATTATGAAAGGAACGAGGACGGACGTTTCCTTATTTTTGAAGGAAGTACGGTTGTCCAAACGGTCGTTCGACCCTGGCACGCGGGAGATGTTGTCGTGGAAACCTTTGCTTATGTTGTTCAGGATGCCCGATTAGATGAAAACCTGATGAAATTCCTACTTCGTGAAAATGCTCTTCTTCATTTTGGGGCATTCGGAATTACGTTTGATGGAACCATTATTTACAGCAACTCACTCGCAGGTGCCAATTTGGACGAAAATGAATTCAAAGCAAGCTTGAAGTCGGTTGCGCGAATTGCGGACCATTATGACAATCAGATTGTCAAAGACTACGGCGGTATGACGGCCAGAGAAGCGATGCGAATGGGACTTTTCTAAAGTCTGAATCATTGCCAAGACCTATAGGCCAGCCCCAGGGCTGGTCTTTTTTTTGAAGGGATGTATGAACCTATTGTTCAGAATGATGAGGATTTTCTTTCTTAGCATGTTTTGCCCCCGAATCGGTCCGTTTGAGGAGAGTTCTGTCCGTTTTACAGTTTGGCCATCCGATTGTGATATCAATCTTCACATGAACAACGGTCGCTATCTCACGATCATGGATCTCGGCAGAACTCACCTCCTGTCACAATTACGACTGCTTTGGAGATTGCCGGGCCGAAGGTGGTTTCCGGTCGTTGGGGGAGTTCACATAGACTACTACCGGTCTCTTGATCCCTTGCAACAGTATGATCTTGTAACTCAACTGTTAGCGTATGATGAAAAATGGTTCTATTTGGAGCAACGATTTGAGAGGCAGGGTCGAGTCATGGCAAGGGCACATTTGAGGGCGCTCTTTCTGGGTCCCGGAGGCAAAGTGAATCCTGTCGAAGTGGTTACACTGGCCATGGGGGAATTGATTCCCTCTCC
>JAGQUY010000013.1:395-4502 GCA_020438245.1 Bacteroidota bacterium | reverse complement strand
TTGGCTGCCGCCGTTGCCGGTGTCGGTGAAGTGGGCTACAAATCGGTTGGATTTCTGGAAGGTTTTTCGCTCGACGCATCCCTCATCGTGGGCGTTGGTCTCGCATTTAACCTCTAAAATCATGATCTTCCGTCCCATTTGTTTTTGATACTGCCCGTCCGTATATTGCGTTCCTGATTCCCCATACCCACACAGAGGAGAGCACAATGAGTAAGATCCAGCTTGATTACAGCTACGTCACCGATTTCATAAAGGAAAAGGATCTGCACAAGATGCAGACCAAGGTGACCGAAGTCCATCAAGTCATCGAGGATCGGACGGGAATCGGAAGTGACTTTCTGGGGTGGCTGGACTTGCCCAACCGTGTCAAGATCGCGGATTTGGAACGTATCAATCGCGTGGCCGACGACGTCCGCAAGAATTCAGACGTGTTGGTCGTGATTGGTATCGGCGGATCGTATTTGGGCGCCAAGGCGGTTATTGACGCGCTTTCCCATTCCTTTCATAACAGTCTTCCGAACAAGACTCCTCAGGTGTTTTTTGCGGGCCAAAACATGAGCGCCAAATACTACGACGACCTCAAGGACGTTCTGCTCAACAGAAAAGTCAGCGTCAACGTGATTTCCAAATCGGGAACAACCACCGAACCGGCGCTTGGGTTGCGATATCTTCGGGACATTTTGTCCGGATCGATGGCCAAGGAACAGGTTCGGCAGCGAATCATTGCTACCACCGACGAGTCGAAGGGGTCTTTGAAAAAGATGGCGGACAAAGAAGGATACGAGACATTTGTCATACCCGACGATGTGGGCGGCAGGTACTCGGTCCTGACACCCGTTGGCCTGTTGCCTATTGCGGTTGCGGGGATCAATATCAATGAGCTTTTGCAGGGTGCGCGGGATATGGAAAAACTGCTCAAAGAACCCGATATCATGAAAAATCCGGCCTACATGTACGCGGCCATCCGTTTCATGCTGCATACCACCGGAAATAAGGCCATTGAGATCCTGACAAATTTTGATCCTTCGCTGCACTACTTCAGTGAGTGGTGGAAGCAGTTATATGGAGAGAGCGAAGGCAAGGATAACAAGAGCCTCTATCCGGCATCGGTGGATTTTTCAACCGATCTGCATTCCATGGGGCAGTGGATCCAACAGGGTACTCGGAATATTTTTGAGACCTTCCTGTGGGTGGAGAAGTCACGGGGCGGTGCACAGGTTCCGAAACTGGATGAAGACACCGATGGATTCAATTTTCTCGCCGGGCAAAACTTCGACGCCGTTAATAGAAAAGCTTACGAGGGTGTTACGTTGGCGCATCACGACGGTAAAGTTCCCAACATGACCGTGTTGATACCGGAGATGAATGCCTACTACATGGGCCAGCTGATTTTCTTTTTTGAGAAAGCTTGTGCCATGAGCGGATACCTGTTGAGAGTCAACCCGTTCGATCAGCCCGGTGTGGAGGCGTATAAGAGCAATATGTTTGCACTGCTTGGTAAAGCCGGTTTCGAAGCCAAGGCGAAAGAGGTCAATGAGCACCTGAAATCCGTACAAAGGAAGATCGTTTGATGTCGAGACTGGAGACGTTGATTGAATGGGTGGAAAAGGATCCAAACGACGTATTTTCCCTGTATGGTCTTGCGATGGAATACGCTAAAACGGGGGACACGGACAGGGCCTTGTCCGTATTCGATGACATCATGAAACGTTTTCCGGAGTACGTTGCGGCGTACTATCACATGGGAAAAACGTACGAATCGGTTGAACGGTTGGATGAGGCCAAAGCGGTATATGAGCGGGGAATCGCGGCGGCGAAGGCGGCAGGAGACGGCCATGCCGTCAGCGAGTTGGAAGAAGCATTGGAAGAATTGGGGAAGTAAAAACGATTATCCAAGGAGGGAGTATGCAAATACTTGTACTGGGTGCGGGGTGGATGGGGAGGGCGGCCGTGTTCGACCTGTTGAGCAATCCCAAACTCGAAAAAGTTACCCTGGTCGATTCGGACGCGAAGCAATTGAAGGATGTAGAAAAATTTCTGAATGCTCCGAATGAACTGAGGATCAAGTACAAGAAAGCAGACATTGACGACGCGGAGGCGGTCGCTAAGTTAATGGCAGGTCATGATACCGTATTGAGCGCCGTGCCCTATCGGTACAATTTCAAACTTGCCAAACTGGCCGTGCAAAACGGCTGTAATTTCTGTGATCTGGGTGGCAATAACACCATCGTCGACGAGGAGTTATCGCTCGATGACAAGGCGGCGAAGAAAGGTGTGACCATTGTTCCCGACTGCGGTCTGGCGCCCGGCATGGTCGCCGTTTTGGTGGCCGACGGCATGACCCTGTTTGATTCAGTGGAAGATGTGCATATTCGCGTGGGAGGGCTTCCCGTTGAGCCAAAACCTCCCATGAATTATAAATTGGTTTTCTCGGTAGGCGGATTGATCAATGAATACGTCGAGCCCTGCATCAAGATCAAAGACGGCAAGGTGATTACCGAGGAGCCGTTGATCGATGTGGAGGAGTTGGAATTCCCTGAGCCTTTTGGGAAGCTGGAAGCGTTCAATACGTCAGGCGGAACGTCCACCCTGCCAAAGACGTATTTGGGCAAGGTCAAGAACCTGGACTACAAAACGATTCGATATCCCGGGCATTGCGCGCAGTTCAAGACCCTGATGGATCTTGGCCTGATGGATGACAAACCTCTGAAGGTCGGCGGATCAAGAATTATTCCAAGGGAACTGCTGTCCCAGTTGTTGATCGAGAAGCTCACCATGGGTGGCAAAGACAGTGTACTGGTTCGCGTGGAAATGACCGGAAAAAAGGACGGGTCATCCCGAACCGTTCGATATCAGATCATTGATTATGGAGATGAGCTCAATAAGCTGACGGCGATGATGCGGCTGACCTCGTTTCCGATTTCAGTGGTTGCCCAGATGCTCTCCGATGGTACGATAACCAAGAAAGGGGCATGCCCTCAGGAAGTCTGTGTGCCTCCGGCGAAGTTTATCTCTGAATTGGAAAAGAAGGGGATTCGAATCGAAAAGACGGTATCGTAGTTATCCGGCTTTTTTCATGCGTTCGATAATTTCTGCCACCTTGGCATCGGCTTCGGCATCGGGGAATTGACAGGTTCCCGCACCCTTGTGACCGCCTCCGCCGTATTCGTGCATCAATTCACCCACGTTGGTCTTGCACGTGCGGTTAAAGATGCTGTGTCCGACTGCACAAACGGTGATGCCGGCATCTCTTCCCTTAAAAAGCCTCACGGATACATTCACTTTTGGGAATAGTGTATAGATAAGAAATCGATTGCCGGCGGGAAATTTCTGGACCGGTCTTTGATCAGTGATCACGACATTACCATCTTCACGGCTATGCTCGAGAAGTGCTTTCTTGAAATCATCCTGTTGGGACAAGTACTTGTCGACTTTTTCCTTTACATCGGGAATCTGCAGAATCTCTTCGACCGTGTGTACCTGTATCCATCCGATCATCCGCTGAAAGTAGTCTTCAAACGCATCAAGTCCAGATCGGGGATCGAGTGTGTACGATACGAGGACCCAGCCTTTCGGGTTCAGTACATCATCCATATTAAGATTTGCGCTGTCGACCCGGTCTGTCTCCACCAGTAGTTCATTGAATCCCTTGAGTTCGTCGGGCTGCTGATAGAAATCGTAGATCACCCGGGCGCAGCTGGGGGCTACGGCGAACATTCCCTTGTATTCTTTTTCCGAGTGAAACATCTGGCTGGTATGATGATCGAACCAGAGCGCGCAGTTGTCGTTGTAGGGGAGGTTTGCGATAATATCGTGATCGTTGACTTCAACCTTGCCATCTTGCATGGCTTTGGGTTCGGCGAAGAGCACTTCATCTATTTTTTCCATGACGGTAATGAATACCGCACACGTGAGACCGTCCAAGTCTGTGCGTGTGATCAATCGCATGGTAACTCCTATCGTGGAATGCCGGGAATTTTTTTGAGTCAAATAATAAATGTTTACACCGAAAAATGCAAACAAATTAGCAGACATCCGATACAACGGGGTCGGAACGGTGTTCAAGGAAAAGCATATGAACCCGTTTTTTCTCTTAAGGTTAGTTCT
>JAGQUY010000013.1:0-370 GCA_020438245.1 Bacteroidota bacterium | reverse complement strand
GGCTAAAGACGAAGTGAACGACAAGCTCAAATGTTGACATTTTGTGGATTACCACAGTAACGGCTTGTTAACGCAAACTTCATGCAATTTTGACACTTTTTCACGTTTTTTTAAGAGCAATGTAAATAATGTTTTAGAAAATAATATGACATAATGACATGGTGATTGAATGCATGAATAACAGGTGTAACATATTGTTTTTAATATATTTATTATAAATTTACGCCCAAAATCTAATACTTCTTGACAAAATAACTAGGATTGTCTATATTTCCTATCCCAAGCCAAGGTTTGGGCGTTGGGTTGTAAAAAGCCTGATGCGAGAGTAGCTCAGTTGGTAGAGTGCAACCTTGCCAAGGTTGATGTCGCG
>JAGQUY010000001.1 GCA_020438245.1 Bacteroidota bacterium | reverse complement strand
GCCATCAAGAACAATGACAAGGTGGGTCTTCTTATTTTCACAGACCGTGTCGAAAAGTTTATTCCTCCTAAGAAAGGCAAAGGACACGTGTTGAGATTGATACGAGAACTGCTGATGTTCAAGCCGGTTCATAGCCAGACGCGCATTTCCGAGGCGCTGGAGTACACGTTGCACGTGCTGCGTCGCCGAAGCATTGTTTTTCTTATGAGCGATTTTATCGATCGCGATTTTCACCGTCCTCTCAGAACCTTGGCACGAAAGCATGATCTTATTGCCATTAAAATGTTCGATCGCATGGAGCGCGAAGTTCCGGCTGTTGGACTGGTCCTGTTTGAAGACAAGGAAAGCGGCCGAATCTTGGAGGTCGATACGGCCGATGAGCAAACGAGAATCCTGCTGCGTCAACGCCTTGCAACTCGCGGGAACGAACTAAAGCAGCTTTTCAGGCAAAACCGCATCGATCTGATCGAAATTCAGACGGGTATGGATTACGTGGAGGCGTTCACGCGCTTTTTCCGCAAAAGAGAAAGAAGACTCGCAAGAGGCTAAAAAACCGTTGACATAATGGTTTATTTGTATTAAGTTTATGAAAATTTTTGACTTCTCCCACTAGCATATAAGAGGTTCATTGTGGAATCAGTTTACGAGCGTGCCCAAGATCTTCAGGAAAAAGTCGAATCGATCATGCTGAAAAAGATCGAGTGGCGCATCCTCTTCTCTGTGGACGGTCAACGTTCGGTTTCTGATATTGCCGATAAAGTGGGCCGCGATGAAGATTTCGTCAACGATGTATTGACAAAGCTTGAAGGGGAGAGTCTGGTTGAGACTTCCTCCGACGCAGCGGCTCCGAAAGCCCCGAAGAAGAAAAAATCCAGCCGGAAGAAAGAATCGAAGAAAAAACCAACTGTTGCAGCCGCGGCGGAAACGCCTAAAGTGGAGGCTAAGACCGAACCGAAAATCGAGACCAAGCCCAAGCCGGAACCGACGAAGATCGATTCCATGGAAGATTTTGTCATTGAGGAACCCAAACCGCAACCAAAACCGGAACCCAAGGTTGAAGCCAAGCCTGTCCAGGCAGCCAAACCTGCTGCCGGAGGCGGAGGGGGCCGGAAAATTCTGGTTGTGGACGACAGTATCGTCATCCAAAAAATGGTAGAGATCGCGCTGGAAAATGAACAGTATGAATTGAGCGCCGCCATGAAAGGCGAGGATGCCGTGAAGTCGGCGAAAGAAGTCCAGCCAAACTTGATTCTTCTGGATATGATGTTGCCGGATATGAGCGGTCTGGATGTCATGAAAGGCGTCCGAGACCTGGGCGGCGATATGGCCACAGTACCCATTATTATTTTGAGCGGCAAGGACTCACCACAGGATAAGGATTCCGCCATCAGCAGCGGCGCCAATGATTTTCTGACGAAGCCGTTTCATGATGAGGATCTGCTTTCCAAAGTTCACGAGTACTTGAGCAAGTGAAATCTTGTCCATCCATTGATATGTTAACATCAGGCGGAAAAAACCCCGACGCGGGGTTTTTTTGCTTTTTAACATGACTGAAAACCCGACAAAATTCGTAGAATTCTATTTTGCAGAGTTGCTGAATCACGTTCGAAGGATGAGTGAGCAGCGATTCACCCCTGTCGATTATCACAAGATCAAGCGCCTTGTCGCTTTTCTTCTGGCGGATACGGATGTGATGGGCAATATTCGGCGTCTGGACGGTCATCTCACTCTTAATCCTGTGTACAACGTGCTTTCCGAGATTCTTGATCGAATTGCCCGTCCTGATTTTCGAAAGGGCGAAATGCTGGCCACGATCGAGATGGAGTCGGAGAAACTTTCCCAAGCGCTCGGGCAAATTACAAGGCAGGATCCATCCTTGCTGTCCAAAGATTTTGCCGGATTGGGAATTCAATTGGATATGCCCTCCAAGGAATCTGCCGTCGAAGCAACGCCAACGGTGAAAACAGCCTCCCAACCGTTTTCCCGTGTTGATGATATGGTTGGCTTTTTCAAACGAAGGGGGCAGATCGTTGAACCGGCGTCTGATTCTTCGGATTCAAACGCAGACGGATATAGCCGTTCCATGATTGCTCTCAAAGACGATTCTGCCAATTTTGCGGATGCCTTGGCTCATCTCGAATCCAGAATGTCCCAGCTCAAAACCAATTTTTCCAGAACACGATATGTCGTTGAAGTGGGGGTTGCCTTTGATCGCCTTGCTCAGCGAGCCGCGTCCGCGGGTCACCATTCCTTATCCGACAGGTGCCCGCGTGTCAAGAAATCGTTGGATCGAATCGCGGACTTGGTGGATGACGGCAAAACGACGTTTTCATCGCAAGCGTTTGATCTGCTGTCTGTTGTCGTTGAGAGAACCAAAGACCTCGTAATCGGCTCTCCCATAGCTGCGCGAAACTTGGATGAGGCGCTGCAACT
>JAGQUY010000012.1 GCA_020438245.1 Bacteroidota bacterium | reverse complement strand
CGCTATCACATCGTTCGAGGCAACCTTGATCTTCAGGGTGTTTCAGACCGTAAACAGGGCCGTTCTAAGTACGGCGTTAAGAAGGATGCCAAGTAATGCCACGTAAGAAGACTAAATCACTCCAGAGAGTTCCTAGCCCAGATCGCAAGTACAACTCTGTGCTCGTTCAGCGCCTAATTAACCGAAGTATGGTTGATGGTAAAAAGAAGTCAGCTGAGACTGCAGTGTATAAAGCTATGGAAGAGGCTGCTAAAAAACTGAAGGTTGAGGATCCACTTGAGGTACTCGAGGCTGCATTTGATAACGTGTTTCCATCAGTTGAAGTTAAAAGCCGGCGTGTCGGTGGTGCAAACTACCAGATACCGTTCCCAGTAGAGGGTCATCGTAAAACCCACCTTGGTATGATGTGGTTTGTTGCTGCAGCTCGCGCACGTAAAGGCATGCCGTATTGGCAGCGTGTCATGAACGAGATTGTAGACGCTCACAACGAGGCTGGCGCCGCCGTCAAGAAGAAGGACGACACCCACAAGATGGCCGAGGCTAACCGAGCATTCGCTCACTTCGCAAGGTTCTAGCATGCCAGAGAGATCACCATATCTAGATATACCAGATAAGTGTGACGGATGCCCGCTTGTTCAAGCAATGGCTAGTGAATCACGAAAACGCCCGCTTACAGTAACAGAAAGAAGCGCCGATGAAATGCAAAGACTTTTCGACGTTTGTCCTGGTTATAGAAGGGGACTACTTGGTCTTCTGCGAACGCTAAGGCTCCAAATACGGGAGGGATTTATGTATGGTGGCCCAGTCATTGATGCATCAACTGGCCGTGAAGAGAGTAGATTAACGATAGTTCAACCATCAGGCTGCGGAACTATGGCAAGAGAAATGATCGAGACATTTGAGTCAATACCAGTCACAAGAAGATAAAGAGAAGGAATATATGGCAACGAAACAACTAGATCTACCAAAACTACGTAACGTCGGTATTATCGCGCATATTGATGCCGGTAAAACTACCTGTACCGAGGGTATTTTGTACCGCACAGGTATCAATCACAAGATTGGTACTGTTCGCGGTGACGACGGTGGTGCCACCATGGACTGGATGGAGCAAGAGAAGGAGCGTGGTATAACCATCACCTCTGCTGCGACAACCTGTTTTTGGAAGGATCACCAGATCAACATTATTGATACTCCAGGACACATCGACTTTACAGTTGAGGTAGAGCGCTCACTCCGCGTTCTAGACGGCGCTGTCACAATCTTTGACGGTAAGATGGGTGTTGAGTCACAGTCTGAGACTGTATGGCGTCAGGCTGACAAGTACGGTGTGCCCCGCATTGCTTTTGTAAACAAGATGGACCGTGTTGGCGCTGACTTTTTCAACGTTGTGAACATGATGAAGGAGCGCCTTGGTGCGCATCCGGTTCCGATTACCTTCCCGATGGGCGAAGGCGACATGTTTAACGGCGTTATCGATCTTATCGATATGAAAGCCGTTGTGTTCGATGAGAGCTCCCAGGGTTTGAAGTGGGACATCATCGATATCCCTACGGATTTGATGGACAAGGCCCTGAATGCCCGTCAGTTCATGCTTGAGCAAATTGCCGATTTTGACGAATCCCTGATGGAAAAATATCTCGACGGCAAAGAAATATCGCGTTCTGAAATCATGAGCGCGCTTCACATCGGAACCAAGCAGTGCAAAATTACTCCCGTATTGTGCGGCTCGTCGTTCAAAAACAAAGGGGTTCAGCGATTGCTGGATTCAGTAATCGATTTTCTGCCTAATCCGACGGAAGTGGGCGAACTGAAGGGTCACGATCCGGACGATGCGTCCAAAGATCTGGTTCGCAAAATCGATGACAATGAAAAGTTTTCTGCGCTTGCCTTTAAGATTGCCACCGATTCCTTCGTGGGCAAGCTGACGTTTATTCGTGTGTATTCAGGCATGCTTAAAGCGGGCTCATATGTGTTGAATGTAACAACCGGCAAGAAAGAGCGCGTGGGTCGGGTGCTTCAAATGCATGCGAACCGACGGGAAGATATCGACGCGTGTTACGCAGGGGATATTTGTGCCGCAGTCGGTTTGAAGTTCACCAAAACCGGTGACACGTTGTGTGCTGAAGATGCGCCTATTCTGTTGGAAAAGATGGACTTTCCGGATCCTGTTATCGAAGTGGCCATCGAGCCGAAGACCAAAGCCGATCAGGAAAAGCTCTCAGAGGCGCTGCAGAAACTTGCCGAAGAAGATCCGACGTTCCGAATCGCAACCAACGAAGAGACCGGCCAGACAATTATCAAAGGAATGGGGGAGCTTCACCTGGAAATTCTTGTGGATCGTATGTTCCGGGAATTCAAGGTGGAGGCCAACGTAGGCAAGCCGCAGGTGGCATACAAAGAAGGTATTACCAAAAAAGTTGAAGTGGAAAGCAAGTTCGTTCGTCAGTCCGGTGGTCGTGGCCAATATGGTCATGTCTGGATCGAAGTCGAACCCAACGAGCGTGGAAAAGGATTTGAATTTACCAACGCGATTGTCGGCGGCGCCATTCCAAAAGAATATATTCGCCCGGTGGAAGAAGGAATCAAGGAAGCCATGAAGAACGGCGTGTTGGCCGGATATCCTCTTGAGGATGTCAAGGTCCGCTTGTTTGACGGCTCCTACCATGATGTTGATTCAAGCGAAATGGCTTTCAAGATTGCAGGCTCTATGGCCATCCAATCAGCCGACAAAAAAGCCGGCGGTATTATTCTGGAGCCTATCATGGATGTTGAGGTGGTTGTACCAGAAGATTATCTCGGTGCGGTGATGGGGGACTTGAACAGCCGTCGGGGCCAGATTATGGGTATGAGCCAGCGTAAAGACGCTCAAGTCGTGAACGCGCATGTGCCGCTGTCCGATATGTTCGGATATGCGACCGCTCTCCGTTCGGCCACCCAGGGCCGCGCTATCTATACGATGCAGTTCGATCACTATAGCCCTGTGCCAAAGAGTGTTGAAGAGCAGTTACTGGAAAAAGTCAAAGCATAAACTTAGCGACGATTAAGGAGAACGATCATGGCAAAAGAGAAATTTAATCGTAGTAAGCCTCATGTGAATGTGGGAACGATCGGTCACGTGGATCACGGGAAGACGACGTTGACGGCTGCGATTACAATGGTGTTGGCCGCTCAGGGAATGGCCAAACAACGATCCTTTGATTCAATCGACAACGCGCCTGAAGAAAAAGCTCGTGGAATTACAATCAATACGGCCCATGTGGAATACGAGACGAGTAACCGTCACTACGCTCACGTGGACTGCCCCGGTCACGCGGACTATGTAAAGAACATGATCACCGGTGCCGCTCAGATGGATGGGGCCATTCTGGTGGTTTCGGCTGCCGACGGCCCGATGCCCCAAACCCGTGAGCACATCCTTTTGGCTCGTCAGGTAAACGTACCGGCGATGGTGGTGTTTTTGAATAAAGTCGACATGGTGGATGATCCTGAGCTGCTGGACTTGGTAGAGCTTGAAATTCGGGATTTGCTCAAGAAGTATAATTTTCCCGGTGATGATATACCGATCATCAAAGGATCGGCACTGGAGGCGCTTAACAACACGACCGATGCGGCCAAGACCAAGTGCATCATGGATCTGATGGCGGCAGTGGATAGTTACATCCCTCTTCCGGAGCGTGATGTGGATAAACCGTTCCTGATGCCGGTGGAAGACGTGTTC
>JAGQUY010000011.1 GCA_020438245.1 Bacteroidota bacterium | reverse complement strand
CTGTTGAATTGACTGAAGATCTTTGTCCATAATGATTCCAGAAGATACGGATGGATGTGAAAAATATAGAAATCCGGCACGAAAGTATCAAGGTTCATTCATGGTCCGAAGAACATAAAAAAAGGCCCGCGAAAACTCGCGAGCCTTGTGAAAAACCGGAGGACCTATCCCTTTAGCGCCTCATCGATCTGAGCCTCGGTGGCAAAACCCTTGGAAACCAGAACTTCGCCCAGCTTCTTTCCCGATGCTTTTTGTTCCGCCAGCGCCTCGTCCAGCTGTCCTTGATTAATGACGCCCTTGGCGATCAATGTGTCACCCAACATTATGAACCTCCTTTAGTTATGATGAAACGGTGTATTAGATGTTGCCATTTTTTTCAAATGTTCGCAGGGTGCAAACCGGTCTCCGTATTTTGCCGCATACTCTTCAAGTGCAGCCGTGACCTTCTCAACGCCAACGGTATCCGCGTAGCGGAGCAGGCCGCCTCTGAAAGGCGGAAATCCTGTACCAAAGATCATGCCGATTTCCACATCATCCACCTTGGAGACGATTCCGTCGGCCAGACACAGCGCTGCCTCATTGATCATACTGTAGACCATTCGCTCTACGATTTCTTGAGCAGTGAGTTGCACTCGTTCTTTGACATCAATCAGTGAATAGACATCGGGGTCAACCACCGGTTTTCCGTTGGTGTGTTTGTAAAATCCCAGTTTTCCTTTCTTGCCGAGGCGTTTTGCCTGATACAGGTTTTCCAATACGCTGCTTCCTGTGACTCGTTGACCGAAGGCATTCTGGAAGATTTTTCCGACTTTCACGGCGACATCAATCCCAACTTCATCGATCAGAAGAGCGGGACCCATGGGCATACCGAATTTTTTCATTACCGAGTCAACGACCTCGATCGTTTGTCCCTGCTCAAGAAGAAATCCTGCTTCATTAAGATAGGGCATTAGCAAGCGATTGACAAGAAACCCTGGGCCGTCGTTCACAACGATGGGCGTCTTGCCAAGTTTCTTGGCAAAAGAGAAAATCGCCGCGGTTGCCGCATCCGAAGTTTGATTTCCACGGATCACTTCGACCAGCGGCATTCGATGTACCGGATTGAAGAAATGCATGCCGACAAAATTTTCAGGATGACGGCAAACGGAACCCATCTCAGTTATCGACAGGGAGCTGGTGTTTGATGCGATGATGCAATCATCGTTAACGTGATTTCCGAGATCTTTTAGTACCGTCTTCTTAATATCCATATTCTCGACAATCGCCTCGACGACAACCTGGCACCTCCTAAAACCGCTATAATCGAGCGTCGTAGAAATCAGGCCCATCTTTCTGGAAACCTCTGCAGAGGTTAGACGTCGTCTTTTGCGCGCCCGGTCGTACAGCTGGCGGGAAGAGGCCAGACCGAGTCCGAGCGCCTCGTGATTGATGTCCTTCATACGGACTTCCACGCCGTTATTGGAAAACAGGTATCCTATACCTCCGCCCATAACGCCCGCCCCGAGCACACCGGCGTATTGTATTGCGGGTGCTTTGAAGATCGTATCCGAAATACCCGAAGACTTTTTGATATCTTCCGTTTGACGAAAAATCCGGATGAGGTTCTTGGAAATTGGTGTCGCGATCATTTGACCGAGGTACTGTGCTTCGATCCGCAGGCCATCTTCTATCGATTTGGAATACCCTTCTTTTACGGCTTTCAGCGCGCAAAGCGGGGCCGGGTATTGACCCTTCGTCTGCGCAAGGACGCCCTTTCGGGCCTGACTGAAGACAACTCCACGCCCAATCCCTTCCAGGATTGCATTGACTATTCCTTTGGGCTTTCGTCTTTTTAGAACGGCCGCCGACTTTTTACCCAACATGTCCTCTGCAAACTTCTTTGCATAGGTCATGGGAAATTCCGCAGGAATCACCTGATCGATAATCGCGGTTCGATAGGCACGTTTGGCATCTAGGGTTTTGCCCGACAAGATCAGCGGTAACGAGCGCTGCAGTCCGATAAGACGTGGCAAGCGTTGCGTTCCTCCGAACCCCGGAATAATCCCCAGCATCACCTCCGGCAAACCGATCTTTGTTTTCGGACTGTCGGTGGCGATCCGATAGTGACAGGCGAGGGCCATTTCGAGTCCTCCACCAAGACAGGTACCGTCGATCAGACAGATCACCGGCACGGGTAGCCCGGTGATCTTCGTGAAAACTGCCTGGCCGGCTGAAGCCAATTCTGCTCCGACAGACGGGTCGGTCACGTCTTTTATTTCATCGATGTCGGCGCCCACGACAAAACTGCCCTGTTTGGCGCTGGAGATGATACAAGCCCGAAATCCGGAAGCGTTTTGGGCCAGCCAATCAAACGCTTCGCCAAGAGATTTCATCATCGGAGTGGAAAGTTTGTTCACTTTTTCATTTGGATAGTCGAGGATCAGGTGGGCAATCTGGTCTTCTACCTGCAGCTTGAGTCCGAAGAGTTCCATATTACGGCACTTCTATTTTAGTGAGGATTTGTGTGATCACCTCTTCGCTTGTCAGTTCTTCCGCCTCTGCTTCGTAGGTGAGTATCACGCGGTGCCGCAAGATGTCCAGGGCCAATGCACGGAGGTCTTCTGGAATGACATACCCCCGTCGTTTTATGAATGCAAATGCTTTTGCAGCAAGTATCAAATTGATGGATGCTCGCGGGGATGCCCCGAACTCAATCAGCGGTTTCAGTTCCGACAGCCCGTATTTTTCCGGCTCCCGGGTTGCGAAGACGATATCGACCACGTAGTTTTCTATTTTTTCGTCAACGTAGATGTCGTTCACAGTCTGTCTTGCGCGCAGGATGTCTTCCGGCTGAATGACCGGCTGGATCGGCGCTATATCGTTCGTTTTTGCCATGCGTCGCATGATCTCGAGTTCCTCGTCGCGGGTCGGATAACCGACTTTCAACTTCATCATGAATCGGTCGACCTGGGCTTCGGGAAGGGGGTAGGTTCCTTCCTGTTCGATGGGGTTCTGGGTTGCCAGGACGAGAAATGGATCGGGAAGCGGAAAAGTTGTATCGCTGATGGTTACTTGGCGTTCTTGCATGGCTTCCAGCAGAGCGCTCTGCACTTTGGCCGGCGAACGGTTGATTTCGTCCGCCAGAATCAGATTGGCAAAGATGGGACCTTTGCGCGTAAAGAAGGTACCATCTTTTTGATTATAAATCAATGTTCCCAGCAAGTCGGCCGGCAAGAGATCGGGAGTAAACTGAAGGCGCTGAAATTTGGTGGCGACCGTTTGGGCGACCGTTTTGATGGCAAGCGTCTTGGCAAGGCCGGGCACCCCCTCCAGGATAACATGGCCGTTCGAAAATAATGCAACAAGAAGCCGTTCGACCATCGCCTTTTGACCGACGATAACCCGGGCTACCTCTCTCAAGATTTGATCGACAAATGCACTTTCGGCATGAATACGTTCATTCAGCGCCTTAACATCCACAGACATACGTCAACTCCATGATGAATTTTCCTGGACCTTGATGACCATGAGCGTGATATCATCCTGCTGTTCCGAATCCGGCGCAAACCGGAGAACTTCATTGATAATCTTATTCTGGATTTCCACGGCTGAAAGATTCCGATTTTGTTCGATGACCGTCTTCAATCGGTCGTCTCCGAAGAGTTCGTCGTGCTCGTTGAAAACTTCTGTGACGCCATCGGTATACAATACAATAATGTCACCGGGGTCAACGAGCATGGTCATCTGTGAGTATTCCAGGTTTGGCATGAATCCGAGGACGACCCCGCCTTCCTGCAGCTTCAGCCAATCGCCGTTTTTCTTAAGGATGAACGGCGGATTGTGACCTGCGTTGGTATAGTACATGACGAGGCGTTCGAAATCAATGATACAATAGAAAAACGTGGCATACTTCCCTTCGGCGGTGTTGGCACAAAGCATATTGTTGAGTGCCACAACGATTTCAGAGGTTGTCTTATATTCCCGAAGCATTCTTCGGAATGTGGAAAACAAAACGGCCATCATCAGGGCTCCCGGAACGCCTTTTCCCGAAACGTCGCCGATCGACAGTCCTATCTGTGATTCGTTAAGCTTGAACGCGTCATAAAAATCCCCTCCAACCGATTGACACGGCTGGCTCCGTGCGGCAATATCGAGATTGGCTATGCCCGGCAGTTTTTGCGGAAGAATCGCCTGCTGAATTTTGCCTGCGATCTGCAGCTCCTTGTTGTACTCCTCGTTCTTAATTGCTTGTTCGTTCAGCTGGGCATTACGAATGGCTATGGCAGCTTCGGTGGCGAGTGCATCCAAGATATCCAAATCGCTTTCTTTGTATGCACCGAGCTGATCGCTTTCCAAATTGATTACACCGATGACCTGGTTGCCGTCGCTTATGGGAACGGTCATTTCGGATCGCGTGCTGGGCCGGATCATTACATAGTGTTCATCGAAAGTTACGTCGCGAACAATCATCGGTTTGGCAATCTTGGCCACGTGGCCGATCAACCCCTGTCCCACCTTGATATTGAGCTTCTCCAGCACCTGCTCATCGTAGCCGCGAACCACGGCGCTCTCAATCTCCTGTGTCCCATCGTTAACCAGAAAAACGCCTGCCGCTTCATAAGGAATGATGGTCTTAACGGCCTGGAGAATAGTGTCCAGGAGTTGTTCGACATGTACAGTCGAGTTGAACCGTTTGGCAATATCCAGGACGAGCGCCTTTTCCGTCGCGCTTTTTCGCAGCCGGGAAAGAAGTCTGGCATTTTCCAGTGTGTGACCGACCCGCTGTAGCGCACTCCAGAGCATTTTTTTATCTTCGCCCGTGAGCTCCGCATGGTTGTTCAACTCCATCCCGATGGCAATAATGGCAATCAGGCGGTCCTTGTTGAAAAGGGGAACCAAATACCGATAGCCCTCATGATGCAACACGTCGACACGGTACTCTGAGGCGGTGCCGTTCTGATGTTCCACCAGGTCGACCACGTCCAGGACACGACGGTGCATTTGAAGTTTTTCAAAGAAAGAACGTTCGAACCGGAGGGTCTGAGTCAGCAAACCCGAGTTGCCGGAACTGCTGACCAGAGTAAGAACTTCCGGGAGTTTGTGGTAGTATGCGACCTGTCGGACATTGAGGATCTCGCGCAGGCGGCGCGTGGCGGAGTCCGACAACTCCTGATAGGACATCTGAGTCGTCAACGTGGAGTCGAGTTCACGGAGCTCCGTCTGTCGGCGATGGTAATAGCTGAACAAGACCCGTCGAATGGAGTATTCGATGAGTTTACGCAGCGGCTCGTAGATGATCACGATCAGCATGGCTTCGACCAGATATTCCGACATGCTGTTTGCACGCGGGAAGAACTTGATAAAAACCGATTCACTGATCAAAAAGACCGCGATGAAAATCGTGATCAATACTGCGTACAGCAGTACGTTATTGAACTGTCTTAAGAACTTCAGCATCTGTCGAAGCGTTGAGGAATAAAACGAGTCAGCGACTGCCGGGCCGCCCGGATTGTGAAGGGGTCCCGACTAGTCGTAGTACTCCAAACCGAGATGGGTGATGAGTTCTTCTCCCCGCATCCATCGTAACGTATTTTTCAACTTCATCAATTGGATGAAGAGATCATGTTCCGGGTAAACCGATGCGGCATGCTGGGGGCTCTTGAAATAGAACGACAACCATTCTTGAATGCCGCGAAAGCCGGTTCGGCCTGCAAGATCAAGCAACAGCGCCAGATCCAGCACGATCGGGGCAGCCAGGATAGAATCCCTGCACAGGAAATCGACCTTGATTTGCATCGGGTAGCCCAGCCAGCCGAAAATGTCGATGTTGTCCCAGCCTTCCTTGTTGTCGCCCCGCGGCGGATAATAATTGATACGGACGACGTGGGAGAATTTGCCGTACAAATCCGGGTACACGGTCGGCTGCAGGATATGCTCCAGCACGCTGAGTTTACTTTCTTCCTTCGTTTTGAACGACTCCGGATCATCAAGCACTTCGCCGTCGCGGTTGCCGAGAATGTTGGTAGAATACCAGCCATTCAGTCCGATCATCCGTGCTTTGAAACCGGGGGCGAGTATCGTTTTGATCAGGGTTTGGCCCGTCTTAAAATCTTTGCCACAGATCGGCACATTCTGTTTTCCGGCCAATTCAACCAGGGCTGGAATATCTGCTGACAAATTGGGAGCGCCGTTTGCATACGGGATGCCCTCCATGATTGCGGCGTACGCATAGATCATACTGGAAGGGATATTCGGATCGTTTTCCCGGAGACCCTTTTCCAAACTTTCGATCGTTTGGTGGACGTCGGTGGGTTTGATAAATACTTCCGTAGATCCGCACCACACCATCACCAGTCGGCTGCACCCGTTTGTTTTCTTGAAGTCCCGAATGTCCTGGCGCAGCTGATCGGCCATGTCCATCTTATTCTTGCCGGTCTTGACATTGGGTCCGCTGAGGCGACGGACATATTTTTGATCGAAAACGGCCTTCATGGGGCGCACCGCCTCCATTTCCGGTTTAATCTGCTGCAGAAGATCTTTGTCAAGCACGCCGGCTTTCATGGCAGCTTGATATGCGTTGTCCTCGAAAATATCCCATCCGCCGAAGACTATATTGTTCAAATCGACCAATGGGACAAAATCTTTGATGGCTGGAACGTTTTTGTCCGTCCGCTTGCCAAGGCGGATGGTACCCATTTGAGTCAATGATCCTATGGGTTTTGACAAACCTTTACGAACAGCAAAAACTCCGGCAACCATCGTGGTGGCGACGGCACCCATGCCGGGCAATAGAATTCCGAGTTTGCCCTGGGCGGGCTTGATTTCTACAGATGAGCTGGACATAACGCCTTTCTTAGGATACGGTTTGTGACGATTGGGGAATTTGGCTCGCTTCTTCTTTCACTGCGCTTTCCCGATAACTGTGAATCATCCGTTGGATTGAGGTTGTGTTGGCCAGTACGGCAACGATAACCAGAGGGACCGTGAAAATATAGATTGGTTTAAAAAGATGGATACCGTTGAAATCCAAAACGTAGGAAGGATCAACAAAAAGCGTGGATAGCCCGCAAAACATGGAACCTGCTCCTAGCCAGACAATGCGTTCCGGCCTTTGCATGATACCGACCTTGCATTCGATGTGGAGGGCTTCTGAACGTGCACGGATATAGCTTACCATGGTTGATCCGCCGAGCGCTATAAAACAAAAGACCGACTCGTAAAAATAATCCTTTGCGACGAGGTAATATCCCATGCCGAGAAACATAATCACCTCGCTGTATCTGTCCAGGACGGAGTCGTATAACGCGCCAAAACGTGTTGAGAGGCCGGCTGCCCGCGCCACCTTTCCATCGAGCATATCACACAGACCTCCGATCAACACGAAGAATCCCCCCCACCCGATGTATTGGAGATCTTCACGCGTTCCGTACTTCGCTCCCCAAGCAAAGCTCAAAGCCGCAACAATATTCAATATCAAACCTAACGTCGTGAACCAGTTGGGATTGACGCGTGTACGGGTGAAAAGAGATATTAACGGCTTGACCAGCTTCAGGAAACCTGACTGCACAAAACCGGGCAGAAATAGACTCACTAAAAATCCTCAATCAGCGTTGGCAACGCCGCGAATGTAGCAAGCAAACCCAAAAGAATCAACATGAAAACGGACTACTTCCCGAGGCGAATGGTCTTCAAGACAGACGTCGATTCCGACGTTTTCATCGATACAAAGTAGATGCCCTCGGCTACCCGGCTGCCCCGCTCGTCGGCCCCATTCCACTGCACGCTGTGGACGCCGCTCTCTACTCTGGAGGAAACAAGCGTTCGCACCTTCTGTCCGAGCACGTTGGATATGAAAAGTTCAACCCGGCCGGACACGGAGACCTGATAGCGGATAAGACAGGTTTCAGAAAACGGATTGGGATACAACGAAAGCAGGCGGGAAGGCTTGGACGACGTCCCGGCGGCGGCAACATCTACTGCAAAGGAAAATTCAGAACGACCCTGATTGTTTTCCGCTTCAATGACAATGGATTGGAGGCCCGCCTGGGTCGATGCTGGAGTCCATCGCATGAATCCCGTCAAGGGGTCGATCTTTAATCCTGTCGGGCCGGAGAGGATAGTGAATTGAGGCGCAGGCGATCCTTCGTAGACCGGCCAAGCTTGGAATAAAGTATCGACGACGGCGCCGGTACGATCGATGTTCAGGATCAATGGAGCCTGAGGCGAGGCTACGAATAACGACAGTCCTCCCCGGGCATTTCCGGCCGCCAAATCAAGGTCGCCGTCCTGATCCACATCAACCGTCCGCCAAACGCCGTGAGTGGTTGCCTTGAGATTCTTATACTGCGTAAACGACCGGTCGAAAACGGGGGATTGGCGGGATCCCCGATTGACATAAACATTCAGCGATCCGTCAAAAGATCCGACCACAAGATCGACCAACGAATCTGCATTCCAAAAAACGGCAGAGGGTACACTGTATTCTCCGGCATTTGGGAAGGAAGAGACCAGGGTCCAAAGCGGAGTGGCGATTGTATTCAAATTGAAATACAGGTACACGGTTCCGGTTTCCGATCCGACGATCAGATCCAAATCCCCATCGCCATCCAGATCCGCGAGCGCAGGTGCGGAGAAATTTCCTACGTCGATGGATTCCAAACCGATACTTTTTTCCGTAAAAACGGGTAGCAAAGGACTGCCGGAATTTTCCCAATACGTGATTTTTCCGTTAAACTCTCCGGTAAACAAGTCCATGTCTCCATCGTGGTCAAAATCGATTCCAAGAGGAATGATTCGTTCCCTTCCGGTGTGGACCGTGGAGCCCGGGATTTCCACGAATTGTCGGCCAAAAGCAGATTTGGTGAAGAACCGTACAGAGCCCTCTGCGGTGCCGAGAATCAAGTCGGGTACCAGGTCGCCGTTCAAATCATAAAAAGAAGGCGCTGAATAACTCCCGAAATCCGTTTCCTGCAGATAGTCTGTTGTAACCAGGGTGAACTGCGGCGCAAAGAGTTGTACGCCTTCCGGCGATGCGGGAGAAGTTGTCGCGTTATTGTTGAAAAAATACAATCCGGGCTCGCCTGGGTCGGGATTGAGAATGCTGACAAACAAATCGTGATCCCCGTCCGCATCGATGTCACAAAACGCCGGAATATTAAAACCAACGGTCTGAAAGGATATGTCCGGGAAGGTCGTGCTGGTAATGGCCGGAAAGTCGGGGGATGAGGCCGTTCCGTGATTTTCAAGAAACACCATTCGAAGGGCAAAAACGTCTCCCCAGAACAAATCAAGATCGCCGTCCCCGTCGACGTCGTTGAAGCGGATGCCATTGGCACCATGTCTCGGCTGAACGGATTTGCCTCCCGTGATAATCAGAATATTCTGCCATTGATCCGATACAAATCGGAACGCATACGATTGCGCCGTTCCCACGTTTTCATAAAATGCCATGGAACCCGAAGTTCGTCCGGTGAAGAAATCGAGGTCGCCGTCTCCGTCGATATCGGCGAAATCGGGCAGACTTGTAAATTCACTGAGAATCGATTGCCCGCTGCTGTCGGTCAGCGGATTGGCAGCGAGGGTGTATTGCGCCACCGCAGGAGTGCCGATGTTTTGAAAAAGCCGGATCGTGCTGGCTGTTCCGCTGCAGAGAAGATCGAAATCGCCGTCTGCATCGAGATCAACCCATCGTGCCCAATTGCCGGCATTCAGAGATGCGTAGTCATCTGTTTTCCATACAAAGCGGGCCTGCTGCGGGGTGCCGTTGTTTTCGTAATAAGAAATGCGCCCGTCGAGTTGCACCACGAAGAGGTCGGGATCTCCGTCGGCATCAATATCCACAAAATCCGGTTTACCCGCTTTCCAGCCCCCGCTGAGGGCCGATGAAACCGTATCCGATCCGATGACGAAGGTCCAGGGCGTCAAGTCCGGAGAGAACGTTTGAGCGGACGCCTCCGGATAAGAAACAAGGGCAGCGGAAAGTGCGAAATATTTGAGTATTCTCAATTTCTCCATGTTCTCCGATCGAAGACGGAAATTTAGTTGCATTATTTTAATAATCACGTATCTTTTCCATGCGACCTATCTATTTTGAAATCAAGTATCGAATTGAACGAGTATGAAGGCAACCTGTCGTATTGTCTTATTGGTGGTTGTTCCGATCCTTGCAAACGTGGGATGCGGGAGAAAAGCTGTGCGGACCGTCTCAGAGACGTCCGTTTCGATAACGATCGACGGCCCGCGGCAGGCCCGTTGCGGCGAAAAAACGGAGTGGACTGCGCGGATTGAAGGTGCTTCCGAGAAGGATCTGGTTTGGTCGACGGCTGACCGATCTTCCGGACCATGGACAGCCGTCGGATCCGGCCCATCGATTCGATTTTCTCCGAAGAATTTTCAGGTCTATCTTAGGGCAAGTCTTCGGGATGGCTCATCACGCGATCAAGAAGCGGTTTTAGTCGTCGAAACCGATTGTCCGATTCCCTCGAAGTAGTTATTCCTTTTTGCCATTTGACATCATAATCTGAAGGAGTCCTCATGCGTTTTGGTTATCCCCTTGAACGGAGGCTTGTAGTCGGCGCGCTGCTTGTCTGGATGTTGTTCGGTGAGCAAGTACTCGCCGGTACAGGACCTGGTGAGAAAGACAAGAGCCGGCCAACCGGCACTTTTGTAGATCGTGATTACACGCCCGCTGAAAGTAGGGCCCGATATCTGCAGGAGAAAGCCGCCCTGAAGAAATTCAACGCCGAAATGCTTAAAAAAGGCATCCAGGCGGCTGCACAGGCGGACCAGGATGTGGGAGACATCGCGGTACTGTTCGACAACGGATCTCTGACTCAGCCGGCAGGAACCTTTCCGTTCAATCTGGATAATGCGCGTCTGCACTTCAGTCCCAACGGAAACGGTCACAATGTATCCACCGGCACCGCAGCGTTTGGAACCGATTTTGGAACCAACCTAACTAATGAATTGAAAGAACCCAGCGGCGCGTTGAACAAGGACGATGGACAGGCGCTGGCCACAATCCCTTTTGCGTTTCCTTTTTTTGGTAGCACCTATGACACGCTTTATATAAGCGCCAATGGAATTCTCGCGTTCGGCAAAAAACTCAATACCACATTCTACGACGTCAACTTATTCCTGGGCCAAATTCCGACGTTGGCAATGTTCTATGCAGATCTTAATCCGGGAGATGCAAATTCGGATGGTGTCTACATTCGAACCACGAGTGATTCTGCTATCATTACTTGGAACGAAATAGTCGAGTACGGGGCGACAGCGGTAAGCACAGCCCAATTGATTTTGACCAGTAGTGGTGATTTTGAGATCATTTTTGAATCTGTAGCCCTGACGGTCCAGGCGAATGGCAGTTCAATATTCGTCGGTACCAATCCTGGCGGTTCTAATCCGGACTTAACACAAGTTGACTTTACCAACCTGCCGATCACAAACAACACGGGTGGGGTCTATCAGGCGTTTTTTGTTCGCTCGGTTCCGGTAGTAAACGAGCTCGCTGTC
>JAGQUY010000010.1:3904-13339 GCA_020438245.1 Bacteroidota bacterium | reverse complement strand
AAAGCGGCAAACAACTGGTCAAAGTGAATCGTTCCAAATGTACTATAGACCAGGAATATACCCAGTCCAAATCCGAAATCGCCGATGCGATTCACAATGAAGGCTTTTTTTCCGGCATCGCCCGCACTCTTCTTCTTGTAGAAAAAGCCGATCAGCAGGTACGAACAAAGCCCCACGGCTTCCCACCCGAAAAACATGACAACAAGATTATTACCCATGACGAGCATGAGCATCGAGAAAATGAATAAATTCAGGTAGGTGAAGAACCGCGGCCGGTCGGGATCGTGGCCCATATAGCCGAGAGAATAAACATGAATAAGGAATCCGATGCCGGTGACCACAAGCAGCATCGTTGCGGTAAGCGGATCAACCAGAAAACCAAGGGTGACTCGGAAGTCGCCGGCCGTAATCCAGTCAAAATAGTCCACGTTGAATCGTGAGCCGTTCAGCACCTGTCCGAAAACCATCAGGGAAAGGACAAACGCGGCGCCAACCATGGCACAGGCAATGAGACCGGCAACCGAAAGTCCGGCCGGATGCTCATCGTGACCGTCGTGATGACCCCCATCCACCCGGCGGCCGAAAAAAAGATTGAATGCCGCGCCGGCCAAGGGGATGAGCGGGATGAGCAGTATGATCAGTTCCATAGGTGCAAAACTCCGGGACTTAACCTTGCATGATATGCATTTCGTCGACGTTAATCGTGTCCTTCTTTCTGTAAATGGCCACGATCAGCGCAAGACCCACCGCAACTTCCGCGGCAGCTACCGTCATCACCAAGAATACGGCTACTTGTCCGTCCATCGAATCCAGAAAACGGGCAAACGTCACCATGGTTAGATTGACGGAATTCAACATCAATTCGATACTCATAAATATGATAATGGCATTGCGACGGGTAAGGACGCCGATGACGCCAAGCGTGAACAGGATCGCGGTAAATATCAGATAGTGCGGCAACGGAACCATTCAGTTCTCCGGCTTAGTCTGGACGTTTCTTTGAAATAACAATGGCACCGATCATACCCAGCAGGAGTAGAATCGATGCAATTTCAAAAGGATACAAATATTGGGAGAACAACTCCCGTGCAATAGCCTCGGTGTTGCCCATTTCATTCACGCGTTCGATCGGGTAGGCCCCTTTGGCGCCGATACTGAAGGTCACCTTGGTTGCGAGTCCGATCTGGATCAGTATGGCGAACCCGAGCAGAATGGACAAATATTTCATCGGACCCGCATACTCCGTGAGTTGAGCATCGCGCCCGAGATTCAACAACATGATGACAAAAACAAAAAGCACCATAATCGCGCCCGTGTAGACCAATACCTGTATCACGGCAACGAACTCCGCCTCCAGCGTCAAATAGATTACGCTCAAACAGAAAAACGTAAGCACCAGGAAGATAGCGCTATAGACCGGATTCTCGCTGGTCACCATCATCAGCGCAAAAATCACTGCAAGCGTGGCAAAAATATAAAAGACCGGATTGATGGAAAAATATTGAAGGACCGTCTCCATACTCTTTACCTCTCAGTGACCCGTGCCATGCTTGGCTTTTTCAACATCGGATACCGTAAAATAACTTGAGTTCATCATCTTTTTGAATACTCCGTCGCGACGTTTGGCATGATCCGGATGTCGTTTGATATATTCATCATAGACGCCAAGCAGCCGTTCTTTATTATAGATAAAATCTTCACGGGTGTAGTCGGCCAGATTGTGCATATCCGTCATATCGATGGCATCTTCAGGACAGGCTTCCACACACATGCCGCAAAAAATACAACGCAACTCGTCGATTTCGAATTCAACAGGATGCTTCTCCCGGCTGTCTTCCCATCCTCCGTCGCCGGCAACGATGCGAATGCAGTCTGCCGGACATGCCGTCGAGCACATTTCACATGCGACACATTTTTCCCGGCCCTGATCATCTCGAGTCAACATATGAAGGCCGCGATAATTCGGCGGCAACACCTTCTTTTCTTCCGGATACCTGAGCACATCCTTGCGTTTGAAAAGATGGCGGAACGTAAGCATCAACCCCTTGAAGACCGGTATCACATATGTATTGTCAATCCAGCTCTTGCCGCGGGGAAGACTCACATTTTTTACTGTTATGCTCATAATCTGCCTTATTCTATTCCGTTTTTCAAAATGCCATGACCACAGCGGTGATCACGACGTTCGCCAACGCCAGAGGAATCAGCTTTTTCCATCCCAAATTCATGAGCTGGTCATATCGGAAACGCGGCAACGTCCATCTGACCCAAACATACGTAAACATGAGAAACGCAACCTTGAAAGCCATGGCGCCGACTTGAATCAGTTGCTTGACAAACGGGTCCACATTCAGGGAACCCAGGAACGGCACATGCCAGCCGCCCAAAAACAGAATCGTTACCATAAACGAGGCGGTGAGCATGTTACAATATTCTCCGAGGTAGTACATCCCGAACTTGAGCGAGCTATATTCAGTGTGATACCCCGCGACCAGTTCTGCCTCCGCTTCCGTGAGATCGAACGGGAGTCGGTTTGTTTCCGCGTAGGCAGTGGTGAAAAAGATCAAAAATCCCAGTGGCTGCCAGACGATGCCCCACACGCTGTTCATCTGAAAATTGACGATCTCTTCGAGTCGCAGCGAACCGGTCAGCATGATCATTCCAAGTATGGACAAACCCATCGGCAATTCATAACTCATCATCTGAGCTGCCGAACGCATCCCGCCCAGAAGAGAATATTTGTTGTTCGAAGCCCATGCGCCGAATGCGATCGAATAGACAGCAATTGAAGAAATCGCGAGCACATACAAAATGCCGATATTTGTGTGTCCGATCTGGAGCATGACATCCTGACCTGCAATGGTCAGGACACCCAAAGGAATCACTCCGGCGACAAAAAACGCGGGAAATACCATTAACGCCGGCGCCGCAATATATAGCCATTTATTGACATGGTTCGGTATTACATCTTCTTTGGAAAGCATTTTCAGCGCGTCGGCGATGGGCTGGAGCAATCCGAGCGGCCCAACACGATTTGGACCCATGCGATATTGTAACCAGGCACTGACCTTGCGCTCAACCTGTATCATAATGGGAACCGTCGACAGGTAGACAATCACCATAATCGGAATCATGAGGTAAGGAATAAAGGGAATCAATGCTTCCATACGGCAGCCGAACCTTAGGCTATAATGTTTTCATCAACCCACGACGTTTCCGCAAACAGGGCGGAGACATCCACGGTCTTATAAACCGAAATTTGCTCGGTCATTTCTTTTGTTATGGCCCCAACGGACTCATAGTAAAAATCCTGACCCAGCGCCTGTGCCAGATCCACTAGAATTTGCCAGACGGCCTTCGCCTCTCCTGGGGACTGAACTGCTTTGTTGAACTTTTGTACGCGCCCGTCTTTATTGGTGAAGGTACCACTGGTTTCTGTGAAAATGGCCGCCGGCAGAACCACATCCGCCAGTTTGGAGACCGCATTCTCAAAGGAGGCAATCGCAATCAGGGTTGACGGCTTCTTCTGGAGGTTGAGGTGGTCGTTGCCGAGCATAACAACCGTTTGAGCCGACAGGGAGGCCTCCTCATTTGAACTCGAAAGCCCAAGAACGTCCTTTGCACCCCTGAAGTTGGGTGCTTTCTCGGATTCAATTGTGAACGGATATTTATTCATCTCCGTCTTGAACGTGTGCATCTCGCCCATCAACGGCTTGCTCACATCTACGCCCGCCCCGACTGCCTTGGCCAGCTTACCCAGCAAATAATTTTCTTCATTGGACGCATACGGACTGCCGACGAAAACAACCTTGCCACCTGCTTTGATTTTTTCGGCCGCTGCCTCCAAAGACGCTTTCCACGACACTTCAGCCATTGAGCCGTTAACACGGATCTGAGGGAAATGAAGCCGTTTTCTATCCTTGTTCCCCTCCAACAAATAACGTCCGTCGTCGCAAATCCACCACTGGTTGACTTCCATATTTTCCCGGGGCCTGACACGATAAACCGTATCCACCAGTTCCTCCAAGTTCAACTTCTGATGCTTCATCGTATCAAGAACCGTGTTGCATCCCTTGCTGCACCCCGGACAGACCGATTCCGTATGAACAAAATTCCATACCCGGCCCTCAAACCGCTCGTGCTTATCGATAAGACATCCAACCGGACACAGATCGACCACATTGCCCATCATTTTGTTATCCAACGGATGACCGGGCGCCACATCAATTTCAGAGTGCCATCCTCGATTTCTGACTTTCAGTTCTTCCGTTCCGGTAATTTCTTGAGTAAAACGCACACACCTCGAGCACATGATACAGCGCGAGGTGTAGAGAAAAATCGACGGGCCGAGATCCTTTTTCTCCGGAATTCTTTTGGTCTCAATGAACCGGGAATCATGATTGCCATGTTCGTAGGAGTAATCCTGCAGTTTACATTCTCCGGCCTTATCGCAAATCGGGCAATCAATGGGATGATTGAGGAGAATAAACTCCAGTACGGCTTTTCTTGCTGTCAGGACGCGCTCGTTGGTGGTCGAGATGACAGCGTCATATTTACCATCGACCTTCCGTGCCTCCGGCATGTCCATAACAGTGGTCGAACAAGCCGGAACGGGTTTGGGAGCACCGACCATATCCACCAGACACATCCTGCAACTGGCGACGATTTTCAGGCCTGGATGATAACAATAATAAGGAATCTCAATGCCAATGCGTTTAGCGGCGTTGAAAATCGTTTCGCCCTTGGCGATCTCCAGTTCCTGATCATCTATTTTGATTAAAGGCATCTCAAAAGTCCCTCAAATAATCCAACGTTTGATCTCCAAGTGGTTTCATTTTCTTAACTAATCAAGAACCCGCCAATATTGACTGACGCGTACCTTTCGATTCTTAATTCCACTCATGCGGAATGGTCACTTTACACTTTTTGTTGGTTATATGATACTCGAATTCGTCGCGGAATTTGGTTACAAAACTATTGCCGCTCAAATCCCCGCCTTTGTTCTTATCCGGCATGCCTGCTATAGGCCATGCCAAGGCATCACCCAGCGGGCAAATTGTTCGCCCGGCAATGTTATTGGCCGTCTCAAGCATCAGGTCCAAATCTTCCATACGACCTCGCCCGGTTTCGATACGCCCGAGAACCATTTCCATCCAATGTCCGCCTTCTCGGCACGGCGTGCACTGGCCGCACGATTCGTGCGCATAAAATTTGATCAGGTTCCACAGGGCGTTGACCATGCACGTGGTTTCATCCATGACCATACAGCCTGCAGATCCGAGCGCGGATCCTGCCTTGGCCAAGGCATCAAAATCCATCGCGACATCACATTCATCGGCTTTGAGGACAGGAACTGAAGAGCCGCCGGGAATAACAGCCTTCAACTTTCGCCCTTTGGCAATACCCTGCGAGTAGTCATCCCCATAAATCAGGTCCTTGAGGTTAATACCGATTTTTGCTTCAAAGACTCCCGGACGGTTGAGGTGTCCGCTCATGCAGTATAGCTTCGGCTCGTTGTCTTTCCACCATTGTATACCACGATTGATGATATGTACTGGGGTCACCAGCGTCTCGACGTTATTCACAATGGTAGGACTTCCGAAAACACCATACACGGCTGGAAACGGCGGTTTGATACGCGGCCATCCACGCTTTCCTTCAAGCGACTCAATCAACCCGGTTTCCTCTCCGCATATATACGCCCCGGCACCGCGGTGGACGGTAATATCCAGATCGAACCCGCTGCCCAAAATGTTCTTTCCAAGATACCCCTTGTCGTAGGCTTCCTGAATGGCTTTGTTCAAAACCTGGGCCCCGTTCACGTATTCGCCCCGAATATAGATATAGCACGTATGCGCCTGTATGGCAAAAGACGAAATGGCAAGACCCTCGATTACCTGATGCGGATCCTCCTCCATCAATACGCGGTCCTTGCAGGTACCGGGCTCCGATTCATCTGCGTTGCACAGGAGATATCGCGGATTTGGATTATCCTTCGGCAGAAAACTCCACTTCATCCCCGTGGGAAAACCTGCACCTCCACGTCCCCGCACTCCGGCATCTTTCATCATTCCAACTAGTTGGTCTGGCGTCATTTTGAGCGCCTTGGGGAGCGCCTGATAGCCCCCGCTCTTCAAATAGACGTCGATGTTCCGGGAGTTTTCAATTCCCACCATTTTCGTCAGAACTTTTTCCATTCAATCCTCAAATTCACCGTTTATTCTTTTTTCCATTTTTCGACCAGCTCGTCGATCCGCGCTTTCGTCAAATTTTCATAATAGTCGTCATTGACCTGCATCATCGGAGACGTCGAGCACGAACCGAGACATTCCACGCGTAGGATCGAAAACTTGCCGTCGGCAGAGATTCCTTCGTTGGCTTTTACACCGCATTTCTCTTCAAGATACTTGACGACCTGCGCACCGCCATTGATTGCGCACGCCAAGGTATGACATACCTGTATGTGATATTTGCCGACCGGCTGTTCCCGGAACATGGAATAGAAAGTGACCACATCCTGAACGCGGCTGACGGGAACGTCGAGTGTCTTGGCGACCAACTCCATCACTTCGGTCGAAATATATCCGAACTGATACTGGGCGAGATGCAAGACCGGCAACATCGCCGCCTCCTTTTTGGGATAACGGGAAAGCGTCCAGTCGACCTGTTTCTTGTATTCAGCGTTAAATTCAAGTGCCATGAAATATCAGCCGTTACCGTTAAGATGAATAATTATCGATCACATTCGCCGGCAATTACGTTGAGACTGCCCAGAACCGCCACGCCGTCGCCTATCAATCCGCCCTGGCAAAGGCGCGGCATCATCGCAAAATGGATGAACGAAGGCGCGCGAATATGGACTTTATATGGAACCCCATTGCCATCGCTGACAATATACCAACCCAATTCGCCGTTGGGAGCTTCCGTCGCATGATATATCTCTCCTGCCGGCATATCGATACCGTGATGATCCATGATGAGTTTGAAATGATGAATCAGGCCCTCGATGCTGCCATATACTTTGCTCTTGTCGGGAAGAGCGACCGTATGATCATCCACCTTGACGGGACCTTTGGGCATTTGGGCAAGGCACTGCTCAATAATGCGCACACTCTGCTTCATTTCTTCCATTCGCACCAGGTATCTTTCAAAAACATCACCCTCGGTGCCGACCGGAATGTCAAAATCGACCTGGTCGTAAGCCAGATAGGGCTCGTCCTTTCGCAAATCATAGGGCACACCGCAAGCCCGGATGGAGGGACCGGTCATACCGTAATTGATGGCTTCCTCGGCACCGATTTTCCCGATGCCCTGCGTACGATCGTGAAATATCTTATTGTGGTTGAGCAAACCTTCAATCTGATCGAATACCATCATGAATTGTTTGCAAAATCCGGCCAATTGCTCCACATGTCCTTCCGGAAAATCCCTCATCACCCCGCCAATACGGGTATAGCTGGTCGTGAGCCGGGAACCGGTGGATATCTCAAAAAGATCGTAGATGAATTCTCTCTGCCGGAAGCCATATAGAAAAACCGTGAAGGCTCCCAAGTCGAGCGCGTGTGTACCGATGCTAACCAAGTGATCTGCTATTCTGGAAAGTTCGGCCTGAATCATCCGGATATATTGAGCACGCGGCGGAATGGTAATACCGAGCAATTTTTCAGCGGCACAGGCAAATCCCACGTTGTTGGCCAACGGGGAGAGATAGTTCATTCGGTCTGTAACAGCGATAAATTGATTGAAGGTGTGATATTCGGCCAGCTTCTCAAATCCTGTGTGTAGATACCCCGGCCGTGGATCAAGCTTCACGACGGTTTCACCGGACAGGTTGAGCAGCATACGTAAGGTGCCATGCGTTGCAGGATGCTGCGGACCAAAGTTCAGGGTCATCGTGTCGTGCTTCTGCCACGCCTCGATGGATTCTTCATCGTCCTCACCGATCTTGTACCCTTTGCGCGGCAAATTCAGTTTACGCTTCAACTCCTCGGTACTCGAAACGGTGACTTCAGGTATCACCTCGGGATGATCGACCGACATCATGGTCCTTTCGTTACGCTTCTACGTGCCCTCTGGAAGAATCACTTCCCTTTCACCTTTGCCCCGCAAGGGATAGTCCTTGCGCAGGGGATAATTCGTAAACGTATCCGGCGTCAAGAGACGACGCATGTCCGGATGATTCAGAAACTCGATACCATACATTTCCCACGCCTCCCGCTCCAGCCAATTGGCTACTTTCCAAAGAGAGGTAAGACTTTCTATTTTTGAATCGTTTTCCGAAATAGGCACTTTGATGCGAACTCGCTGACCCGTTTTCATGGCTCGAAGATGGTAAACAACCGCGAAGCGCGGACTTTTTTCCATTTTCAGGTAGTCGACCGCCGTCAAGCTCACCAGCATGTCATACCCCTGAACCTCTTTGAGATGTTTCATGAGGTCGAGTATTCTATCGCGTTTTACGATAACGGTGAGAGCGTCCCTGAAAAGTTCATGCTTCAAAATCTCTGTCTCAAACAAACTCTTCAGTTTTTCTACCAACTCGATCTGATTGTTGTCTTGTGAACTCATAAGACGGTTCCTAGTTTACAGAGCCGAGGCGAAAAGTAGTAGCTAGACCAACCGTAACCATATTTTCATACTTATCATTGAATGGATTTTTTATACGCGTAAACGTGAGCTCCAAATAAGATTGGCGTCTGATTCCACTTGAGCGAACGCCCGCGAACCCATTGTAAAAATACGACCGAGTCTTTCCGAGTTGCCGGTTAAATTGAAATCGATTGACACGAAAACCGCAGTATACTGATCCAAGGTCTTCAATCCCCAATCCGGAATCATACTGGCCTTTTGTATCTACTTGAAATTCTTTCGAGATTGTCAGCGTCCCTGACAGACCTTTCGCATCAAAATCATTGTCGTCTCTGTTCAGATGTCTTGTGTAGTAAGTGCCTCCAAGACCCATGGCGATGTGAACCGAATTGTCTTCGGGGGTAATACGGATTCTTGGGTTGACCCTGACACCATAGTCGTACGCGCTGCTGCTCTTTTTAGACCCTGCCTCTATAAACGGTGCCAACCCGCTCCAAGTACTAACATGAAAATCTGCGTATTGGGTAACACCGGCGCCGATTCGTAACTCCTTCAAACCCGGAAACAATTGTACCTTGGAGGAAGGTGATTCCAAATTGTCCTTGAATCCGGGTCCCGTAGTCAATGCGCCCATGACGCTGATTCGACCTGGTTTCAGGGTTCTTGCATCCTGCAACTCTGCAACACTGAGTCCGGAACACCCCAAAAGAGACATCACAAAAGCCCCCAACCACAATATCTTATATCGGCACTTTTCACACGTTACTCCCATTCCAGTGCGCCCTTTTTCCAGGCGTAGACATAACCCACCAACAGAATCGCGATAAAAACAAGTCCTTCTACTAA
>JAGQUY010000010.1:0-3839 GCA_020438245.1 Bacteroidota bacterium | reverse complement strand
ATTTCGATATCGAAGAGAATAAAGAGCATGCCGATGATATAGAACTTGACGGAGAATTTGGGGTGGGCATCACCAATCGGCGGCATACCCGATTCATACACAGACAACTTGCGGTCACTTGGTTTGCGAGGACCCAAAAGATGGGTAAGCACCAGCATTCCGATCGGAATGATAATGGCAACAACAAAAAGGGCCAAAACCGGCAGATATCGTTCGAAAACAGAATCTTCTAATATGAACAAGACGCCGTGCATACTATCCTCGTCAGTGGAAGCGTAAGGTTAACTCTGGTAGTCGTCGACTCAACGGCGGAATAAATGTAAATCACGGGGAAATGGATGATTAAAAACCGATACAAAAATCGAATAAATATTAAACGATTCGTCCGCAAATTGCAAATACTAAATTATAGTTTTCACAAGGTAAGCGTCAAAATCGTCCGATTTTTGTAGCATGGTCCGCGCTACAAACGTACGTTAAACGAACCGACTATTTATTTGTTATCCAACACATCTTTATGGAGGAGTTATGAAAAAACCGAATAATGGCGCCATTGCGTGGCATGATCTGACGGTCCGAAACGCTGAGAAACTGAGAGATTTTTACAAAACCGTAGTAGGGTGGCAATTCAGCGGAATTGACATGGGCGGCTATGAGGATTACGTGATGATGACCTCAAAACCCAAGGACGGCGTTGCCGGCGTCTGTCATAAACGCGGACCGAACAAAGACGTCCCGAAAGGGTGGATGATGTACATTCAGGTAAAGAACTTCAGTCAAAGCCTGAGCAGCTGCAAAAAGAAGGGCGGTCGTCAGCTGGGTAAAACACGTTCGATGGGCAAGATGAAGTTCGCTTACCTGAAGGATCCGGAAGGCAATACATTTGCCATTGTCGGCTAACGTCAGAAATCTTCGTCTTCAGCGCCACCACTGTTGCGGCCTCTCTGCCGGTCGGGTTTGTAATTGTTGAATACATAGCGAAGATTCAGCATGACGACTGGTGCTTCCCGGGTGCCATAGTGGCGATTGTAAAATCCGGGACCCTCACTTATGTCTTCGTGTTTATAGGTGGCAAACACATCGCGAATTTGAAGGGTTGCGCTGAACTGCTTTGGAATAATATCGTAGCGCACCGCCGCGTTAATCAGATAGGAGGCCTTTTCGCGTCCTTGTGCCTCAGAACTGGCGCTCTCGTATTGTCCATCAACCTGAATCATCAAGCGGGCCGTCGGACGGAACGTGGTATTCATTCGCAAATTCCAGTTGAAACTGCTCCTTGAAAAAGATTCGCCAAACAGATTCCCCTTGATCTTGTACCGGTACGCGTTGGCCGTAATGTTGGTGCTTATCCATTTTGAAATCTCGGCAGTAATCAGCCCTTCGTTCCCGAGCGCATAATCCCGTCCGACGTTTTCCACAGATTGCAGCGTAACATTTTCGGAATAAACCGATCGCACCCGTTCGACTTTATTGTACGTAATTCTGTAATACATTTCGGAGGATACCATCACCTTCCCGAAATTCTTCCGCAATCCGCCCTCGTACGAATCAATAAATTCCTGTTTTAGCGCCGGATTGCCTGTGCGCACGTTGTACGCGTCGATCCACGTTTCAAACGGCTCCAAATACCAGGCCCGCGGGCGCTCGGTGCGCCTCGTATAGCTGGCCATTCCTTGCAGGGTCGGCGTTATTTCAAAGGAACTGTGAATCGTGGGATAGAAATCCCACCGTTTCCTCGTTACGGCGGTCAGGCTGTCAAACTCAATGTCCCGATCGGTGTATTCTGAACGCAAGCCCCCTTGGTAGTTTAGCGGGCCCGCTTTCCCCGAGTACAACACATACACCGCATGAATGCCGCTATTATACTCGGTGACATGTCTGTACAACGGATTCGCGATGTACACCGAGGCGAGAGAATCGTACTCGAGCGTTGCGTTATGGTCCGTGGAAAAATCGACCTCATATTGATACCCTGCTTCAAAACGCGAGCTTTCGGGCCCCAGCAGGTAATCCACTTTCAACCGCACATCGTGGCTGGGTCCGTCTTCGGTGGATTTCCGGCCTTCACTTTGAATGCCCGATGTGCCGGTCAGGGCATCCTCCGTATGCTCATCGCCTGATCTCCGGCTGAAGAATACATCGGTATTGATTTGGTGATTTTTCGGATCAAAAAGGTGCTGGTAGCCGACGTTGAATGCGTAAAACCGCATCTCTCTGCCGCGGTCGTTGGCGCTGATATACGATGCGCTTTGATTCTCCGAGGTTGCAAAGTAATTCAGCTTGCCGGTTCTGCCGAAATCACCGAACCCGATTCGTCCACCGAGCGAGAACAGATCAGACTTGCTTGGAAAAAAATCCAACCCGCCGCGAAGACCAAAACTTGTTCGGCCGCGTCTTGAATCCCCGTCAGAGATCAGAGTTGAGGTTGTGTTGTTTTGTGTTGTCCGAAACAACTCCTCCTCTTTACCGTCAATGAATTGCCGGTTGTAATCCACGGCAACATTAACCGAATACATGGTGCTTTTCTGTTCCAAGATTACATCGCCCCCATACCGATCTGTGGCGCTAACATTCAGATTGACCATCCCGCTGCGACCGGTTTGCCTGTTCTTTTTCAACTGAATGTTGATGATGCCTGAAGTGCCTGCCGGATTGTAGCGCGCCGAAGGATTGGTAATGATCTCAATGTTCTCGATCGTGCCGGCCGGTATTTGTTGCAAGGCTTCACTTGGATCCAGCACCGAAGGCCGCCCGTCGATCAGCACCGTGAAGTTGGTGGTTCCTCGAAGACTGACGTTTCCGTCGACGTCGACTCTGACGGAGGGAACTTTTTCAAGGATGTCCACCGCATTGCCCGAAACGGCAGTTTGAAATTCGCTCACGTTGACGACCTTTTTATCCACTTGGTATGTCAACGGCAGTCGTCCGGCGGTGACCTCCACTTCATCGGCCATCAACGCGCCGCGCGCAATCACAATCGTGCCCAGATCGACCTTCATGGCAGGCGGCTGAAGAGAGATGTTACCGACTTCTTTGATTTCGTATCCGATGTAAAACACGCGGAGATAATATCGGCCCGGTCTAACCTTCAATATTTCAAACACCCCTTCCGAATTGCTGGCACTGCCCGCGACCTGAACGCTGTCGGTTGATCGGTACAAAACCACATTTGCATATTGAAGCGGAGTCTTTTCACCTGCGTCCATCAAGTAGCCGGTGATCGAACCACCCATCCGTTCGCCACCCGGTCGGACTCGTTCACCGCGTTGGGCAAGCGCAGTTCCGAAGACAAACAGTAAGACAAAGAACGGAAGGATAAAAAATTTCAAATTATGAGTCTTATGTGAGTCCCGGGCCATATTAGTCAGACGAGCCTTCTTAAGAAAGATTAAAATTTTCTATCCGGCCGCGGTAGATGAAAATTCTTTGACCTTGTTTATTAATTGACATATACTTGACTAATCAAGTATATGTCAAGGAGTCGCCGTGCCTTCAACTTGCCCGGAAGCCGATGGGATCATTTTACTCTCTCTATTGCACTCGCAGCTAATGAAGAAAATCGACAATCAACTTAGTGTCCACGGTATCAGCTTTACCGAATATCTGATCCTGCGGCAACTGAATGACGCGAATAACAAAACGATGCGAAGGATTGATCTGGCAGAAAGCATCGGAAAGACAGCGTCGGGCGTGACCCGAATCCTGGCTCCCATGGAAAAGGTCAAGCTCGTCGACAAAGAGAGCAATCCCCGGGATGCCAGGATCAGCCTGGTAAGACTCTCAAAAGCCGGAGAGCGTGTCTTGAGCGAGGCTTCGGTTACGTTTCTGGAAACAGCCAA
>JAGQUY010000009.1 GCA_020438245.1 Bacteroidota bacterium | reverse complement strand
ACTAGATATGGAAAATCAATTCAGAAAGGTGTGGGGTTTCTGAGCACCACATAAGAGAGTGGGCAGAGCAAGAACCTAACTACATAATATGTTATTTTCGATGGTGAATTAGGCAGGTTTCAGCCAATAGCGGTTCATGTAGCCTGTGTCTATACTACATAGGAAATACAACCAGCCTTTAGCAAGGGACATGCTTATATCATCCAAGCAACGGCGGCATATTCCAATATCAGTGCCTGCAAGATAATCAACTATTAGCTTCTGAAAAACAAACCATGTGCAAAACCGAATCTGAATACTTTAATAGTCTGAGGAATCACGCCTCTGACACATGTGTATTCCTTGGCAACAAAATGAAGCCCGAAAGGGAGCGCTCAGTTTGTCGTGGGTTTCTACGAGCTGTTGGCGTAGCGTTCGAGGAGCTCGAGTTGATTGCACCAACCGAAGAGCCGGCTGACGTTGCATTCCGAACTGCCCGATTCCAAATTCGTGAAATACTTGAGCCTGAGCGTAAACGAGGTGATGAGTGGAAAAAGAAGGAAGCGAAATATGCGAAAGCCACTTCACTTGCCGTCCTTTTGGAGCCGTATTCCCCGCCTGTTGCCATTGAACTTCATATACTCGTGCCCGAAATAGTTAAAGCACTATCAGAAAAAGCCAAGAAATACGGTATCGGATGCAACGGCATTGACATGTTGGTATATATAAATCTCAGGGATCGATATTTAGCGGCTCAATCTAAGCTATCAAATATGAATGAGCTAAATTCGCAAGGGTGGAGGTCAGTTTCTTTTATTTTCCCGCCCTATGGTGTCGTCCTGTTTGCAGAACCGACAGCACCTGATTTCCTGGTCGCTTTGAAGCCCGGGCTATTTATGGAGTGGAAAGACATTGATACGCTATTCGAGGCGTGATAATCAACAGCGTCAAGGCAAAATGCAGTAAGTCGGTAAAAATCAGACGTACTTTTGGATACAATCGGCCTAATTCTAAAAATTACGGAAATTTAAAATGGATGCGCGCGAGTGGGTTAAATGGATGCATAGTCGACCAAATAAAAAGGCTCGGCAACGTAGACTATTTGATACGCTTGACCAGGTCATGCCTAATTGGGAAAGCTCGATTGAGCACCCAGAATTCTGCAAGTGGGCGATGTGGAAGCATCCCGTTACCAACAAAACAAGACTGGACATATTAATAACACTCTCCTTAGATAACTATGATGGCCTTGGTACTGCACGATTAATTAAACTTTCCCAAAAGGAAATAGATTTTTTGCAGCACTATGGCACTTTGTATCCTAGTCCAAATGAATTTCTTGGACATGGCTCTATCATCGATAAACGATATGAGGTGATGCAATCTCTTGGTATGGGAGGGTTCGGTGTTGTGAGTATGGTTTATTCACATGAGGTGGAAGAGTTTCTTGCGCTGAAAACCATACGAGCCGAATTACTAACTGACCTTAATGCTCGCACTCAATTCATTCAGGAAGCCGACCTATGGGTTAATTTAGGCCGCCATAAGAATATTGTACAGGCGGAATTTATAGATAAAATTGGTGATGAGGTAGCCATACTGATGGAGCTTATTGAAGCAAATGATAATGGTCTTACTTCGCTTCAAGACTATATTACGAGCGCAGCAAAAGTTTCAACTAATCAGGTCGTCAACCTATGCGCCGGTATCTGTGACGGTATGACTCATGCGTATTCTATGGGTATCAAAGCACATCGAGACCTAAAGCCCGATAATATATTGATTGAGAAAGGGAATATCGCGAAGGTAACGGATTTTGGCATTTCCAGCTTAACACAAACCACACTGTACTCATCAGACGTTGCTGGTCGAAAAATAGAAGTCAACCAAACTACAGGGGATGCCATTATGGGAACCCTTCCATATATGGCGCCCGAACAATTCTTGAGTGCTAGGGATTGTAATGAGAGCTCTGATATCTACAGCTTTGGGATTATTCTATACCAGCTGATATCCAAGGGTCGATGGCCGTATGGTGATATTGCATCGTTGATGAATAGGGTGGTGAAAAAGAATATTCCAACACAATATTTCCAGATTCACTCACGGGCGAAGCCAAAATTCTTATTTCATAAACTATTTAAGATTGCAAAGTCTTGTTTACAAAAAAATCCTCAAGATCGTCCGGAGTCATTTCAGAAAGTAAAACTTATGTTACTTGATGCGATCAATGCAAAAATCGAAATAGACAAGCCTAAAGAAGAATTAGTTTTTAACCCTTGGGAGACAGGACAGAAGGCTGCGAGCTTGCTGCGATTGGGGAGATACGAAGAGGCTCTTAAATTGTTTGACGAAATACTGGAGAAGTTCCCTTTAGGGCAACAGTGGGAGTTTGATAAAGCACTGACTCTTTCCAAGCTCGATAGGAACAAAGAGGCCTTTGAATTATACAGCAAGATAATTAAACGAGAGCCAGACCATCTCGGCGCACTCGTTAACAAGGGGCTGTTGTGCCAGCATTCCGGCGATCTTAAACAAGCGATTCAACTTTACGTCGCCGCATTGGAACACCATCCAGATGATACCGATGTACTTGTTAATTTGGGTAATATTTACTACAAACTTAAGAAGTTTGATTCAGCAGGAGAATACTACGCAAGAGTGGTAGAGATAGATCCAGGCAACCCAACTGGTTGGTACAATCTAGGACTTTCATGTCGAGCGCTCAGTCAAATAAATCAATCCAATCAGTGTTTCGCAAATTTTCTCAAATGTTCGGATCCCTTAGACTCTCGTCGAGAATACGTAATGAGTGTTATAAATCAATTATAGGTTTGATGGTATAGTAAAATTATTTATAGGCGGTATCCGGTGTGAGCTCATTCAACAAATGCCACCAATACATACAGATGCAGAAATATGTCTCCAAGACGAATATATAATTATCCATCTCATGTTCCTACTGGCTTCTGTAATTTTATAAATACTTCTTAAACGTACTCGCTGTGACCGCCACCGTCAGCGCGAACAAGGTTGCAAACGGCAAGATGAC
>JAGQUY010000008.1 GCA_020438245.1 Bacteroidota bacterium | reverse complement strand
ATTGTGTCTTCGACAGACGGTTCCTGGATCAAGACAGGCTGGAAACGACGCTCCAGAGCGGCGTCCTTTTCTATGTATGTCCGGTACTCATTCAGAGTTGTAGCACCGATGGCTCGAAGTTCGCCACGAGCCAGCGCGGGCTTTAGCATGTTGGCAGCGTCGACAGCTCCTTCGGCTGCGCCGGCACCAACGAGAGTGTGTAATTCGTCAATAAACAAAATAATCGAGCCATCTGACTCCGTGACCTCCCGTAAGACTGCTTTCAATCTCTCTTCGAATTCGCCCCTGAATTTGGCTCCTGCCACTAGGGAACTCAAGTCAAGTGCGATGATCGTTTTGTCTTTAAGGTTGTCCGGAATGTCGCCGTCCACAATACGATGGGCAAGACCTTCTGCGATGGCTGTTTTCCCGACCCCCGGCTCACCTATTAGAACAGGGTTATTTTTTGTCCGTCGGCAAAGAACCTGCAATACTCTCCGAATTTCCTCATCGCGGCCAATCACGGGGTCTAATTTGCCCCGGCTTGCAAGCTGATTCAGATTCTTGCCATACTTCTCCAGAGCCATGTACTTGGCCTCAGGCTCTGGATCGAGCACTCTTTGGGAGCCTCTTACCGCTTTCAGGGCTTTGAGCAAAGTTTCTTTCCAAACACCCAGGCTTTTCAGTAGTTTTCCGGTTTCTGTTTGGCTCTCACAAAGCGCGATGAGCAGATGTTCTGTGCTTACATAGTCGTCCTTCATATTCTGAGATTCTCTTATGGCAGAGGACAGTACGCTGTTCAGCGCGTCTGATAAATGGGGCTTTATGGGGGCAGAGCCGGAAACCCTGGGAAGCTTTCCGATCAAAATATGGAGTCGTTCCGTTACGGTTGAAAGAGGGATACCCAGTTTGGCAAATAACGCGGTGACCGTTCCTTCCCGGTCATCCAGCAAGGCTGACAGTAAATGCTCGACTTCAATTTGCGGATGACTATTTTCAGCCGCGATCTCCATTGCCTTTGACAGGGCTTCCTGAGACTTCACCGTAAGCTTTTCTGGATTCAACGTGGATCATCCTTTCTGGGTATTACAAAATGACCATCAACACCAAGGAGGTCAATAGGCTAATGGCCAAGAATATTTTTATACTTCGTTTCATAGCGCTCCATTCACCACACCCGGGGCCTTTTCGAAAGGCCCCAGGGACGGGTGATGGTTATCAGCTGTTTAGAACTTGATTTCGATCTCCTTGGTCTTGGCTTCTTCAGCCTTCGGAAGGACAATGCTCAGGATGCCATCTTTATACGTGGCGTCAATCTTATCGCTCTTGATGGCGCTCGGCAATCTAAAGGAACGCAAGAACTTGCCATAACTGCGCTCCACTCGATGGTAGTTGGTATCCTTCGATTCGGTCTCGTTTTGCTTTTCGCCTTGTATCGTCAGGACATTATCCTGGACGCTGATTTTGACCTGATCCTTCATAACACCGGGTAATTCGATCTTGAGCGTGTAGTCATTCTTGTTTTCCATGACGTCCGCTGACGGATACCAAGAGTTGACGGTATCTGGATATTCATCATCGCCCCAGAAATTTGACATCATTCTGTTCATTTCCTTCTGGACATTCACAAGATCTCCAAACAGATCTCGCGATCGCGGAGTAAATTTGACAATAGACATATGAACCTCCATGTTTTTGGTTAGTGGATTGCTTAGTTTATTTTAATTTCTCTCGGCTTGGCTTCTTCTTTTTTGGCAATCTTCAGTATCAGGTAGCCATCTTGCCAGCGTGCCTCAATTTTTTCACGGTCAATCAGGCGACCTAATGAGAAGATTCTCCGATAATTTCGATGGCCAATCTCAGCGCGGATGGTCTCGCCGTCAATCAACCGGCTGGTGTATCCCGTTACCAGAAGATGTTCATTCTTCACTTGCACGGTCACGTCACCCTTTGCAACACCGGGCATCTGGAGAGCAACATGATAATGATCTGGTGTCTCCGAGATATCACAAAGCGGGCGGACATAATTGTATTCGACGATCTCATTCTTGTCGCCGTTGACCTTGGTTCTTACTGCTGCTTCCATTGATTCTTTTCTCCTTGTTGATTTCAATACTGTTTGTGAGTCGTTGTTGCAACACAGATGCCAATTTCATCACTCCTTTGATTTTATTTTAGTTACAAACAAAGTGGGGTAAGTTGCCCTTGAGGTATTGTGCCAATATGGCACACAGTGGCGTCATTTTTTCATTTCAACATGTCATTTTGGCCGAACGCTAATAGGAATTGCTTTTGCATGCAAAATTCATTATTATTTTCCGCCTAAGTGAAATGAACACAATGAATTCCGAAAACCAACTTGGTTTAGATATTGTCGAGTGCTGCAGGCGAGTTTACGCTGGAGGATTCGTCGCCTCGAACGATGGCAATCTTAGCGTGCGGCTTGGCAATGACCGCTTTTTGGCAACTCCTGCGGGAAAATCCAAGGGTTTTGTGCGGCTTGAAGACCTCGTTGTTGTTGATTCGAAAGGGCGTGTTGTTGAAGGTTTGCTAAATGCGACCTCGGAAATTGAAATGCATTTGACGATATACCGTGAAAGACCGGATGTCCGTGCAGTTGTGCATGCACATCCGATCCACGCAACGGGATTTGCTACCGCCAACATTGAACTCTCGGATTGCGTTTTGGCTGAGATCGTGACAACATTGGGTTCAATTCCCTTGGCGAAATATGCCACTCCTTCGACCAATGAATTGAGCAACTCCATCCGTGAAGTAATTCGGCGGGCAGATGCCGTTCTTCTTGCGAACCACGGAGTTGTTACCTGCGGTAAAGATATATATGACGCATTCTTCAAGATGGAACGGGTGGAGCATTACGCGCATATCCTTTTTGTTGCGAGACTCTTAGGCGGCGAACAACTTCTATCCAAAGAGCAAGTTGAGAAACTTGAAGCTATACGTCCTACATATGGAACAGACTCATCCACAAATCCCGGATGCCGTGTGTGTGGCGGGGATTGCGTTGGCGCGGACTGCTCACTTTATCAAGATGGAAGCTTGCAATCTTCGAACACGGTACAGGATCTGATCCGGGACGTTATTTCAAAAATGAAACCCTTATAATGTCAGTGACACCCTACAAGTCCGCATCGCGTTCCACACTGGTTGTGATTGCCGCGCTGTCATACACCGCTTTTCTGACCATGGTATCTGCTTTGGTTGGCTTAATCGCGCCCCTGGGCCGGGTCATGAAGGTAATTGAGCGTCATTGGGGGATGACGATGATGAAAATGGTTCAAGCCAACGTAGTGGTCAGTGGGGTGGAAAATATAGACCCCGGCAAGACCTATATTTTCATCTCGAATCATCAAAGTCTTTTTGATATCCCGTTGATGATGGCGTTCACACCAAAACAACTGAGAATGATATTCAAAAAGGAACTGCTCTACGTTCCGGTGTTCGGTTTTGTACTGTGGTTGCTGAAATTCATCCCCATTGATCGCGGCAATCGTGAAAAAGCCATTGGTAGTTTGCATAAAGCGGCTCAGAAAATTCATGGAGGCATCAACATTGTGATCTATGCAGATGGGACAAGAAGCCTGAATGGCCATCTTCGACCATTCAAGAAAGGCGCTTTTGTTTTGGCGATTGATGCCCAAGTTGATATTATTCCGGTAACGATCAGCGGTACAATCAAAATTCTTCATAAACTTCAAAACATGTCTGATATTACCTTTGGACAGAGAGTTCACTTGCATTTCGATCCACCCATTTCCACAGCCGGTTTGAATCCGGAGGACAAGGACATGCTGAAAAACACGGTCGCCGCTTCCATCGCGCAATCCTTCGAATCGTTCAAGTCCTATTCAATCATTGACGACGTGAACTTGTTGCAAAAGGTGGAACAGACTCGCGGTTCCTGACAAGAAAGCAAAAAGTGTCCCTTAATTTTTGTAGATTGCCTCGCAATATTTTCATACCATCGTAACATGAAGAAATTGGCCATATTTGGATCAACTGGTTCCATTGGTGTCAACGCGCTGGATGTGGTTCGCCACAATGCAGATCGCTTCCGAATTGCGTGCTTAAGTGCCCAAGAGAACGCCGAGGCCCTGGTACGACAAGCTATTGAATTTCGTCCCGATTGTGTTTGTATAGGTAATGCCATCCATGAACCAGAAGTGAAAAAGGCGCTTGGCGTCCATGGGATTGATGTTCTATGCGGCCCGCAGGGACTGGTGGAGGCTGCCCGTCGAACAGACTACGACATGATGGTAGGAGCCATTGTCGGCTACGCTGGGCTTTTTCCAACGATCGAAGCCATTAAGGCAGGGAAAGATATTGCCCTGGCCAACAAGGAGACTCTTGTGGTCGGAGGTGGGCTGGTCACCGAACTGGTTAAAAAGCACGGCGTATCCTTGATTCCCATTGATAGCGAGCACAGTGCATTATTTCAATGCATGGTTGGAGAGCAGGCAACCGCCATCCGTCGGATCATCCTGACAGCATCCGGCGGTCCGTTCCTATCGAAAGCTCGCGAAGAGTTTGAACATATCACGCCTGAACAGGCGTTAAAACACCCCAATTGGTCTATGGGTTCAAAAATCACCATCGATTCGGCCACTCTGATGAACAAAGGACTCGAGGTTATTGAGGCCCACTGGCTTTTCGGAGTGGAGCCGCACCGAATTGAAGTCGCGATCCACCCGCAGTCCATCATTCACTCCATGGTTGAGTTTGTGGATGGATCTACCAAGGCACAAATGGGCGTTCCGGATATGAAGGTACCGATCCAGTATGCGTTAAGTTATCCCGACCGCATTGCGAATGGGTTTGATGCATTTGATTTCCGAAAGTTCAACCGGCTGGATTTCGCTGAGCCGGATCGCAATCGATTTCCCTGCCTCGCACTCGCATATGATGCGCTGCGGGAGGGACGGACCATGCCCGCCGTTCTCAATGCAGCCAACGAAGTTGCCGTTGCCAAGTTCCTGGAAGGGGACATCCGATTCACCGATATCCCGAAAATAATCTCCTATGCCATGGACAACCACGACAACTCTGAGCAGTTGTCTGTGCAGAGCATTGTTGCGGCGGACTCATGGAGTCGAAATATTTTGTCTACTTACAAGTTAAATTGATATAAAAGAAGGAGTTTCATGGGATCGGCAATTTTTGATGTTCTTATTCCCTTCGTGGTTGTTCTGGGTGTTTTGGTTTTTTTTCACGAGCTGGGTCATCACCTTGCGGCAAAGCTTTTCGGAATGAAGGTGGATGCTTTTTCGCTTGGCTTTCCACCGCGCGCCTGGGGCTTTCGATGGGCATCCGGCAGATTAAGGACGAAGTTTCGACGGGATATACTTAGTGCTTTGGAAGGTTCAGTCGACTTTGGGAAGGTTCACGAAACGCTTGTGGGACAAGGGTTGAGCTCTTCCATTCGAGATTCTGCTCAAGTTGTGTCTGATGCTGTGCTCATTCGCACAGAAG
>JAGQUY010000660.1 GCA_020438245.1 Bacteroidota bacterium | reverse complement strand
TAAGTTGACGAAAGCCTGCGCGCATGATCAAGAACTGACTGAATCTGGTGCTTGATTTGGTTCGCGCCAATCTCCAACAGATTTTCCTCGCCGAAATCCAAATCCAGCTCCATCAGACTACAAAGCTTAAGCAATTGACTCCTCAAACCCCTAACATCATCTGCAAGGCTGCCCATGAGTTGCGCGGCGGAAGCACGACGAGCGGCGTCGGTCTTGGCCGATATCAGGTCGGCAACGGCTTCCACCCTGGATAGATCCATCTTACCGTTCAAAAAGGCAAGCCGGGTGAATTCTCCGGGCTCCGCCAGACGGACACCAAGAGCTAAAACCAGTTCAAGGATTTTTTTTGTATTGAGGACACCGCCATGGCAATTAATCTCCACTGTATCATACCCCGTGTAAGAATTTGGAGCCTTCATGCACGAGATCAAGACTTGATCTATTATTTCCCCGTTCTTCGGGTCTACCAGCGATCCAACACGACAAGTATGACTTTGCCACTCCATCGGACGGGTCTTATTTATGAAAATTTTTTCAGCAGTTTGAAAGGCATTCTGTCCAACAACCCGTATGATACTCGATGCACCTACGCCCGGAGCAGTGGCGATGGCGGCTATCGTTTCCCCAAATTCCACGGCAACCTATTTGATGACATGTTTTGACATCAATAACTGTTGGAGCATGGTCAAAACGTTGAAAACTGTCCAATAAAGCACCAGTCCTGATGAGAAGTTATTGAATATGAAGAAGAACATCACCGGCATTCCGTATTGCAGGAATTTTTGATTAAAGCGCTGTGCCGGATCAGAGTCATCGGTTGGAGTCATCGGAGCGAATTTTTGCTGAACAAATGTCAAGGCGGTCATTATTATTGGTAGTGGGTTGACATGGAAATCGCCAATAAAAGGCAAACCCGTATGCAATATGGCGACGGTATCTGGAACGGATAGGTCATTTATCCAACCCATGAAGTCATCCTGCCTCAAGTCAATGGACTCCCCAAAAACCTGGTAAATTGGGAACAAAATCGGCATTTGGATAAGAAGCGGCAAACATCCGGATAAAGGATTATAACCCACTTCCTTATACAGCTTCATCAATTCCTGCTGCATCTTTGCGGGATTATCTTTGAATTTTTTCTGGAGCTCTTTCTGTCGGGGCATTACTTCACGCATTTTTTGCATTCCCACGTAACTCTTGTGAGTTAGCGGGTACAAAATGAGCTTTACGATCAGAGCAAAAACAATTATAACCCATCCCTAGTTTGGAATCAGACCGAAGAGAAATTGAAATGTGTATAAAATCGCCTTGGTCAGCGGCCGAAAGACCGCCCATCCCCACTCCATTATGATGGGAAGGTTGCCCTCATACTTACCCAGTATTTGGTAATCCATAGGCCCGATGTACGTCTGGAAAACGTCTGTCGTTCCTCGATCCATTTTCATACTCAGGTGCAGTTTGTTGGTTTGTTCCACAACGTGCCCATCAGACGTGTTATGCACACCTTCAAATTTGCAACCTGCTCCCATCTTGTTTTTTGGGATCAAATACAGTACGAAGTACTTTGTTCGTGTCGCCATCCATTTGGTAACACCGGTAAAGGATACCTCGGAAGTTGGATCTGTATTATGGAACTCCTCTTTGTCATCTCCAAGCATGGCGTATGCTTTGAAATAGGAATAATCACCATCGATATTCTTTTCAGTTGGAACCAGACCGGACTGCCATGAAAGTCGGTATTCTTCGCCGAGGCTTCCCCTTAAACCGCTCCAGTCAATGCGAGTCTCGAAGTCATAAACACCATCACGGAACGTGTGCTCGATCTGAATTTGACTACCGTCGCTCAGCGCTGCAACGTATCTAATGGTATGGGTGTTTGAATCTGTCAGCGACACCGAGCGCTGGTTGCCCACTTGATTGAATCGAAGGCTTGAAAAATTGATAGGGCTTCCCTGATAATAAAATTGCCGCTCAAAGTTGTTCTTGCCATTGACAAAATCAACC
>JAGQUY010000007.1 GCA_020438245.1 Bacteroidota bacterium | reverse complement strand
GGTTATCCTGCTGCAGAAATGAAACACGGGCCAATTGCGTTGATCGATGACAATATGCCGACCGTTGTGATTGCGCCCAAGGATTCAATCTACGACAAAGTCATCAGTAATTTGGAAGAGGTGAGAGCGCGAGGTGGCAGGGTGATAGCCATTACGACGGAGGGCAACGAAGAGCTTCGTCAAAAAGCCGACCATATTATTTTTGTTCCAAAAACTCTCGATTTCCTGCTTCCCATTCTTACGGTTATTCCGCTGCAGTTGTTATCCTATCATATGGCTGTTCTTCGAGGCGCCAACGTTGATCAACCGCGTAATCTGGCGAAAAGTGTTACCGTTGAATAATAATACGGGAGCCGAAGAGTTTCAGATGTGAAGAAACCCCTGAGTCAGAAGAAATAAGGCAACCCCCACGAAGATCATCATTGGCATCCAGCGTTTATGGGAGTCGTTGATGCGAGGAATCAAATCGGTGGTAGCTACGTGAATAAAAGTACCGGCCGATAGACCCAGTGCCGCATCCTTGATACCCCAACTCTTCATTTCAAATACATAGACCATCAGAGTTCCTACGACCGATGCCAGAGCGAGGGCGATGGTACTGAAAATCGCGTACCGTCGGCGTTGATGAGATACAAACATGATGGAAGATATCGTGAACCCCTCCGGCAGTTTGTGCAAAACTGTTCCCAAAAAAATAACCCACCCGACTGAAAGATCGGCAATCATTCCAGAACCGATCGCTACACCGCTGAAGAAATTGTGAACGGCCAAACCGATCAGCGCGCTGGCGCTGACTACATGGGAAACCAGATGCTCGTGGGTTTCTTCTCCGAAATGGAAGTGGGGTGTGAACACATGTTCAAAAAGGTGAACAATCAAATAACCGCCGATGACAAACAACATGGTCGACGAGCTTACCTTCAGAGACTCCGGAATCATATCCAACAAGGCAACGGCTAGGATATAGCCTGCCCCAATGGCTATGAATACATCAAGGTGTTCCTCATTCCATGTTTTCTTGGCCGCAAACATCCAGCCTCCAAGCACCAGAACAAGCCCGGAAACCACACTTAGCAGCAGGGCAAGTGGAAAATGCATGCTAGTCGCCGAAAAGCTTCACATCCACTTTGAAGCCTTTCTGATGAAGGACGTTGAGCAGGGAGTCGAATTTCACCGTGGCAGATTCCAACCGGTCGTAAATGGATTCGTCGTAGATCATTTTCCCAAGATTGCCGTCACCACTTCGTACCTTGGAAACAATGGTGTCTAACGTGGCGGTGGTGTGAGCAATGGTGTTGGTTACCAGCCGCACACTGGCAAATGCCGTATCAAGCCGGTCGCCTGATTTTTCGACGAGCGCACGCAGCATCCGTGTGGACTGCATCAGCCGGCTGGGGCTGGAGTCGATTTTTGAGTCACTCTTGGCGACGATTCTTTTAACATAGACAGTTGTTGAATCCAGATTGTAAACGGCCCTTTTGATGGACGTCACAACCGACTTGTCGCCTACAATGCCGTTTATATTGATAAGCACGCTGTCGACCTTGTCGAGCGTACCCCTTACGTCCTCTGCAATGGCCCTCAACTGGGCCGTCAATTCTGTAATGTCAGGCTCTCGGGTCCCGTAAAGAGGAGACTCCACATCGAAAGGGGTAGACGATTTTCCCGGGTTGATTTCGATGCGCTTGCCACCAAAAAAATCTACACTGGTTATGCGGGCACTGGCATCCTTACGCAGGTTGACATTATTGGAGAGGCTTGCATAAACAACAACCGAGTCCTCTTCGAGGACAATATCCGTAACCTTACCCACCTTGAACCCGCTTCGGGTCACTGCGTCACCGATTTGAAGCCCTGTCGTATTCTTAAAAACAATTTGAGCCTCAAAGGTGTTGGGCTTAAAGCTGATTCCTTTGAGCCATACAATGCCCATCACAAAGAGCACCGCGGCTGTAAGAATAGTGATACCCACCTTGATTTCTAATACTCTGGTGTCGTTCAAGTCACCCCCGTATCGGTTTATTCAAAATCTCGTTCCAGATAGGTATCAACAACCTTTGTCGATAACGCCTGCTTGTTCTGTATCTCTTTGGTGAGCTTTTCGCTGAATTCTTTGGCGGCATCATATCCGTAAATTTTTAACAACTGATTGAGCGCGATGGCTTCGGCTATGACCGTAATGTTCTTACCTGGGTAAATAGGCAGTCGGATCAGAGGGATCTTGACATCCAGAATGCCAGTAAGCTGTTCGTCAAGCCCCAAGCGTTCGTATTCCTCCTTACCGTCCCAAAGTTGAAGATCAACCTGTACTTCAAGGCGTTTTTGCACACGCACCGCACGAATACCGAACATTTCGCGAACGTCGAGAATACCAACACCACGGATCTCCATGAAGTGTTTAAGGTTGCTGTGCCCCCGGGCTACGAGAATATTCTCTGCGATACGGTTGATTTTGACCGTATCATCTGCAACCAGCCGATGGCCGCGTTCAATCAAATCGAGGGCAATTTCACTCTTTCCAATCCCGCTCTTCCCGGTGAAGAGCATGCCGATCCCATATACATCAACCATCGAACCATGAACACTGATTTCAGGTGCAAACATCTCATCCAGGTATCCGCTGATAAGGTGAATGGCATCCGTTGTATTGAGTCCCGTTACGGCAAGCGGGATATTCTTTTCTTTGCACAGTTCCAGCATTTCCGGGAAAACGGTATTACCGTTGGTCACGATGATGCACGGAATCGGAAATTCAAAGACCTTATTGAAAGCTGACCGCCGTCCTTCTTCAGAAAGGCTCAATAGGTAGTAGTTCTCTGTATTGCCAAGTATCTGGATCTTTTCATGCGTGAAGAGCTTGACAAAACCCGCCAGAGCAAGTCCGGGTCGATGAAGGTCACGCTGATTGAAATACCGTTGATCAAGGCCCTTTGAGCACAGTAATTCAAAATCCATTCGGTGCTTAAGGTCCTCAAAAAACTTGCTCACGATCATCTTCTCGATGACCCGAGTGTTTCCGTTTTCCGTTTTGTAGATAATTTCTTCCATAGGCCTAATCCGCCAATCTAACGAATGGGGTGTTAGGATTCAATGGTTTTGACGGAAAGGGAAAGCCCGCGCCATGTTGGAGATGAGGTCCCGGGGTTTATATGCTTGACACACGGTTTTTGATCGCGTATGTTAAAGGCAGCCAAGTCTCATTGTTTTTCTGACATC
>JAGQUY010000659.1 GCA_020438245.1 Bacteroidota bacterium | reverse complement strand
GGCTGCGTTACATTAATTGTCCTATTTAGCCTATTCATATTTTTTACCAGACAGTTGGTTCAAGACCCCAGTAACCAAACGGTAGGTAGCATGAGGGATGTAGCGCGGCAGTTCTTTCATAATTATGCAGATGGATAATATGTGATTCATAAGTAGTTGTTTTCTCTTGAAGTGTGTCATATTCCCAGGGTGCCTTCGATAAACACCCAAGACTTCATCAATATAGTTGATGGTGCCACCAGTTGCCAGGATCTGAACCCAAAATAACCAATCTGGAGCGTGGGTTACGCGACTATCAAATCCATGAGGTGGGACTTTAGCCATTCTAACCATATTCGACGATCCACAATTGAAGGTCCCATGCATTATCGAAGTTCGCACGTCACCCTCAAAATATTTCTGGCTGGAGTTAAAGGTTCCAATATTCCTTCGTGAATCAGAATCCCAGATGGCCATGTTGTGATAACAAATGGCACATTCCAAATTACTTTCCATTAGGTCTACTTGACGTGAGAGTTTATCCGGATACATCAAATCGTCACCATCGAGTAACGCAAAGTAAGTACCAGAACACTCGCGTAAAACATGGTTGATATTTTTAGTAGGCCCTTCGTTGGTTGTGGCGATTTCAAACCTGATTCTCTCTGGAAATCTTTTTTGATATTCTTGGACTATCTGGGCTGTATTGTCTGACGATTTGTCATCTCTGATCACCAACTCAACGTTCGGGTATACTTGATTCAATACCGATTCGATTGTTTCAGCTATGAATTTTTCATGATTGTACGTCGTGATACCGACGGATACAAGTGGATGGTTTTGGAAATTGGTTGTTTTGCTGTTCATTCGAGTCCATTTGTCAGAAATTGAAGTTTAATCGCGACGTTAGCCCATGATCTCTGTTCTGCGAGCAGGCGACTCCACGTTCTCATATCACGACGTTTCTCTGCGTCATCTATCAATGTTTCGATAGACCTCAAACAATCTGACTTGTCTGCATCAAATAGTAGTCCATTTCGACCTTGTTGGACAAGTTCGACATTTCCAGATACCTTACTGGCTAAGATGGGAAGGCCGCAGGCCATTGCTTCAAGGATTGCGTTTGGCATTCCTTCGTCTAAGGATGGATGCACCAATATATCCGCCCTCTGGTATTGGGACAAAATATAGTCTTTCGCCACCCATCCCTCAAAAATAACGCGCTCAAGCAATACGGGAGATGATCTTACAACGGCCTCCAAAGTGGCACGTAAAGGACCATCGCCTACTACTATAAGCTCCCAAGCAACAGTCGATTGAAGTTCTCTAAGAACATCGAGAAACTGGAGTAGACCCTTCTGAGTTGACAGCCTCCCGACAAACAAAAGACGGATTATGCCACTATCTGACCGAATACGAGAAGGCATAAAGAATGATGTGTCAACGCCGTTCGGAATAACTCTAATTTGTCCGTTCCACGAGCTCTTTGCTAACAAAGCAAGTCCATCGCTATTGGCAACCACATGCTCGGACTGATTCCAAAGATGCCTTGTAAAGGGTAACAGAATTGTGTGCGCCATTTGCGCCAGTTTACCTATTCCCCGGAAACCCGGAACATCGCCTC
>JAGQUY010000658.1 GCA_020438245.1 Bacteroidota bacterium | reverse complement strand
AAAGATAATTCTTCTTTCCGCAACACCCAAAACAACCGAGCTATTGGAGATCAAGCGGAAAGATAATTCTTCTTTCCGCAACACCCAAAACAACCGAGCTATTGGAGATCAAGCGGCAATTCGAATGTTTCGTTGCGGAGCACCCGCTATCCGGGGCGGTGACGGAAAATGATGTCAAAGAGCGGCTGCAATCGTTCCTGATCCGGGGGAAACTGCAGTACATCATCGGTAAAGAGATCAAAGCGCGAACGTCGTGCCGATATGAACACCGAAGGGGCAACGCTGTCAAGTCACCGGTGGCTCCGCCTCTTACCATCCAAAAGGACGAAGAAGCACTGGTAATTGGACTCTTGCAATACAAGACGATCAAAGATCTGAATCAGCGATACGGCGCGCGGTTTGAGATGGGCATGCTGGCCGGATTTGAGACCTTCAGAATAGACCAAGAGCGGAAGACCTCAAATGAAGAGGAAGAAGGTCAGATCGGGGAGTATGAAGAAGCCCGTACGCGTAAACAAAAAGAGTCACAGGACGCAAACATTTTGCGAGAAATCCTGGAGTCCTATCAGAAGACTTTTGGAACATTGCCGCCTCATCCGAAACAGGACGCCGTTGTACGTTCCGTTTTTGAAATGATGAAACATGGTGAAAAATCGCTGGTATTTGTTCGACGGGTAGCTTCCGCCTATGAACTGGAAAGAAGGCTGCTTACTCTATGGGAGGACATGATTTGCGAGCGCCTTCGAAGTTACTGGCTTCCGAAAGCCCCGAGTGAGGCCCTGACGGCCCTCGTTCGTGAGTTTGACTCCTACCAGGCGGACCGTCTTTTGAGTGAACAGCTCGATCGGTTGCTCAGGGGTGTCGCAAATCGTATTGCCACGGGCGGATCAAAATACGACACGTCCTACCTCAAAGTAGAGTCAGACATAGATAGGGAGGAGCAGTTGCTTACAGGGCTACACTATATTGTAAGCCGACTTGATGAATCCGCTGAATTGAAAAAGCTACTTCGCATACACAGCCACCTTTCCACATTCAAAACAGAACTGATCGATCTGGCGAACCGGGAACTGAAGAAGTCACTAGCGGAGTGGGAATCCCGGCTGGAAGCGGGTGGGGAAATTTATGCAGAAGACAAAGAAATCGATGACAGCCGCTATTTCATAACCCTTTATTTCAACCGACAGCATATGAAGAGCTGGAAAAGAAAAATGTACGATAAGAACTGGTTTGACATCAATTTTTTCCTGATCAACCGGGAATTCAAACTGGCAGGCTATGACGCTGAAAAACTCACTAAAAAGCAAATCGGAGCAAGAAATAGCGGGAATTTCAGGGAAGTCCAGGAGATTTTTCTCAAGTCTCTCAATGGAAAACCTTATAAAGACGGGATAACGGATCTCAATGCTTTTCCGGCCTCTTTGGCAAGAACGACACTTTTGACTGAGCTGTTGCTACGGGATTGCAGGCCACAAATTGACGAGTTCATTCGTGAGAGACAAACCCGTGGAGTTAAAATATTCCCTGATCTACGCAAACTTGTCACCATACTGCGTTCAACGTTGCGAAATGGAGCAGGCCTCCTCCCGCTGTTTATAGCAGATCAGAGCCGGAAGAAGACTGAAGAGATATATCTTGAAATCTTGCGTGACCCGACGGGAGGTTTTGACATGGTACTGAAGGAGGTCCAGGCGATTGTTCGCGATTTTCAGTTGATTTGCGCTGTTAACTTTCCGCCGGATGACGATGCCACCAAAATTGAACGAAAACTCACGTTTCAAAGTCCGGCCAAGGGCATCACCGGCCAGCAAAGGAACAATAAGGAAAAAGTGGCCACTCAATTCCGGATGCCGGGATTTCCATATGCCTTGATATGCTCAGACATATTCCGAGAAGGAGAAGATCTTCACACCTATTGCCAGAATGTATTTCATTATGGTATTGCATGGAATAGCTCGGATATGGAACAACGAAACGGGCGGATCGATCGGATAAACTCTCTAAGTCATCGGCGGCTGCGATCTGACAATGAGTTGACTTTTGAAAACCGGC
>JAGQUY010000657.1 GCA_020438245.1 Bacteroidota bacterium | reverse complement strand
ATTGATAGTGAACCCGGCTTGAAACGCCGATACCGACCGATTCTCGTGGTCTTTGAAGTTCACAAAGAACTGACGGTATTTGACAACCCATTGAATCTTGGTTCCGCCGCCAATGCCGTAAGCGAAAGAAGGTCCGCCTGTCGATTGATAGTCTTTGAGAAGATGAAACGCATATCCTGCCTCCGTATGAAGAAAGATGCTTCCCCTGTCAAGGGGCATTATCTTGATAACCATCTCGAGTGGAATTCTGCGAAGCGGGCGTTCTTTGCCATCAACCCGAACTTTTGCAAACTCCAAGCCGCTTGCGACGCCGGCATACCACCGATCACTTCTAAATCCAACGCCGGGCGAAAAATAGGTGTTGAAATCTGAAAACTTGAGCAAATCCACTGCCACAGATAGATTTGCCACCCAACCTTTGTTTACCTGCGATCGGCCAAGAAAGGAATAGTATTGATCAGGCACTTTTTGGCCCTGGTTCTCGTCATACTCCATCAACGTCAAATAAAGCCAATTGAGAAGACGAGGATCGTTATAACGATCCTGTAATTTGTGGCATAAAGCCTGGATCGGTTTGTAATACGTATCAGGATCCCATCGAAATTGGGACAATGCGGAAATAGACAAGTCGATGTGCTCAAACAGGACTTTCTTTGCCACAGTTTCATTACTCCAGATCAATCTGTAAAACTCGTTCCAGTCCGGAAAACGACTCAGTCGAAAGACCAAACTGTCTTCCGCGGATTGCATGTTCCACCATCCTCGATAGAAGTTCCTCAGGTACCGTCGACCTGAAATGGACATTTTAGGTATCATGAAGACTTCGTCACCGGCTGTAACCTGCAGCCCGGTAGTCGTGGAGTCTGCCAAGAGTTTAACCAGTCGTTGTTCATCCGATGTAAGCTTATGGTCCGACCACAAAGAATCATTGAATTGCTCTATGGATACGTGTTGTGTCCGAAGCATTCGCAAAACAGAAGTGACAGGCATATCGAGTTGATACCTCTGATTCACCTCGTCATCCTGGGTGAATACGGGTTGAGCAACAAGGAAGACAAGAAGAAACGGCAAATACGTTTTCATAATGACCTCAACAGATTATTCAGAAAAAGGACTACTCTAGCGCGGTGAAAATATGCTGAAGGCCTCGACTTGTCAATAGAATTCTACAGTCCACCTGTCGTCCCTGACTGTTTCAGAGTTCTTCAAACATGGTGAATATGACAAAAATCATTTGCAACGGGAACAACCAGGTCGTACCTTACGTTTAAGGTGTTAATCATGATATCCACATTCAAAATACGACAGGTTGGCAAGTTCGGTCTTTCCATCGCCTTGTTGTTCTTGAATCTTTCCGCATTGCCGACTGCGACCTGTTCGACCGGTGTTGACGCTTCCGGGTGCTGCACCATGGTACCGGCTTCTTCTCATCAGAAATCGCTTCCGGGGCAGACGTCCGTCTCCGCCATCAAACATTGTGCGTGTCCGGTGGCTTCTACCGCAACGCCTTCGCCTGCCGACCAAGCCGCATCAAACTCTGTTGGAAAGATTATTACTTCCGCCAAGCTGATCTTATTACCGAATTCTGAGATTTATTCTTCATCCCCTTTCTTCCACGTTTCGAATTCATCGCCGCCGCTGGTACATTCTCCCAACGATCGGCTTTCGCTCCTCCAGATATTCCTTATATAAAATCCTCTCTTTCTTGAATTGATGCGCATAGCCGTACTACGTACGTCTTCATCG
>JAGQUY010000656.1 GCA_020438245.1 Bacteroidota bacterium | reverse complement strand
AACTCAGGCAGCGAAATCATGAACCCACCGATAACGAGTCCGAGGGTAACCTGACCCGCCGTCTTGTAGCGGGCAATCAAACCCTTTTTCATTTTCCTGATGACCTTGAGGTAATCATCGACAAATCCGACAAGGCCCATCCAGACAGTTGCCACAAGCACCAGCATTACGTACGTATTTGTAAGGTCGGCCCAAAGAAGGGTTGGAATCAGTATCGACGCAAGTATGATCAATCCTCCCATGGTCGGCGTGCCCGATTTGCTGAGATGCGATTGCGGGCCGTCGTCCCGTATTTCCTCTCCGATCTGCATACCTTTGAGCTTTCGGACGATAAACGGCCCTACAAACAGGCTGATGGCCAAAGCCGTGACGGCAGCCATCGCCGAGCGAAAGGTAATGTACCGAAGCAGGTTGGACCCGGCGATGTTTTGATCGGCAAAGTATTGATAAAGAAAGTAAAACATGCTTATAACGCCTCTATCACGTTTTCCATCCGCATTCCGCGCGATCCCTTTACGAGTACAACATCATCTGGCCGGAGAAAAGACTTTAACGCATGAATCAATTCCTCACGCACCGGATAATAAAATATGTTCTTTACTGTTCGGGCAGCTTCGAACATATGTTTTGATTCGACTCCGGTAAGGAAAACCGCGTGCGGTGATTTCCGACGGATATACTCACCGACCGCTGTGTGAAGTTTTTCGCTGTCATCGCCCAGTTCAAGCATGTCGGATAAAACCGCAATCCGGCGACCGGGCAAGGTCATAGCCATCAAGGTATCCAGTGCGGCTTTCATCGATTCCGGATTGGCGTTGTACGAATCATCTATCACAATAATATCGTTCACCCTGCGAACACTCATCCGGTTGTTCGTGGTGCTGAAGGTTTCGAGCGCAGTGGCTATACGTTCCTCGGAAACACCCATGGAGAATCCCAGCGTCCCGGCCATAAGTGCATTTTTCGCCTGGTGAATTCCCGGTATGGACAGTTGAGCCGTAAACGACTCATGATGAATGGACGTAACGCGAAGTTTTACGCAGGCTGATGCATTGACCGACTCGACGGCTCCACGATAGTCCGCATCGCGTTCCATGCTGAAGGTCACCAGACCCTTTGTCATAGAGGCATGCGGAGCCAGGCGGGGATCATCCACATTGACAAAACGCACTCCGTCATCCTTGAGAGCTTCAAACAGCTCGCTCTTGGTTGCGGCAATTGTCTCGACATCTCCGAACGATTGAAGATGGGCGTTTCCAATATTGGTGATCAGACCGCTGTCCGGTTTGGCTATTTGGCATAGGGCTGCAATGTCACCTTTTTTATCTGCTCCCATTTCAAGGATTACCATTTCGGTGTCATCTTCTATACGAAGCAGTGTCAAAGGTACGCCTATCTCATTGTTCAAATTACCCGTCGTTGCGAGTGTTTTGTACGTGGTGGACATCACAGCTGCAGTCATTTCCTTGCAACTCGTTTTTCCGTTCGTGCCGGTAATTGCCACT
>JAGQUY010000655.1 GCA_020438245.1 Bacteroidota bacterium | reverse complement strand
AAACTTCTTTCGGTGAGAACATTTTTCGATGTACTGTACCCTGCGCGAACTTCAATTTGCATGTTCGGCAATAGATGGTAACTGACAGCCGCTGTTGTGTGCGAAACATCCCGATCAATATGGGGAACACGGCTTGGAGCCAGTATGTACTCGGGTGTGAACACATTCCGATGACCGGAAATAAACAGCTCCTCCACCTTGATTTTCAAATTCCTGACCAACTGAAGGTGCAGTGCACCATACAGACTGGCTTCACCCGATGCATTAATCTTATCAGGACGGCTCCCTTTTTTCAAACGACCAAAGATAGCCGTATCCAAGCGTCCCGCACCACGGTCTCGCTCAATCGCCACGTCAGGATGTCCCAAAAACCCAGGATCCGCATCATCTGTTGCCTGCCATTGGCCAACCACAACAAGCCCGACACCCTTCAACACCGGACCGGCCACCCTTGCAGAGACAATTCTCCTGCCGTAGCTATAAGCGCCCAAGGCAGGCGCCGCAAAATCGGATATCACTTCGGCACTACCGGTCAATTTCTCACCCGGCTCAATAGGTCTTATCCTTACAACGCCGCCTGAATAGCCGGCTACCGATGACGGCTGCCCATAATTTTCCATCTCAACCGATTCAATTGCCTGGTAAGGCAATGCGAGATCGGCATGACCGGAGAAAGGATCATTTAAGAGCATTCCGCCAAAATAAAACCCGAGATCGGCAGGTTGCTGACCCCGGCTTATAACGCCCTCAATCAATCTTTTTTGATAAGGGGAAGGCACAGACGTATTTTGAGCACCAGAAAAGTAACGCCACGGATCAGGCCATCGCTCCTTGTACAAATACGCCGACGGAACAAAGTCATTGAGCAAACTATTAATCGATCTTACCGGCCAATCTATAAACTTCTCGGCACGCACGACGGTCGATCGATACGCTTGTCTTGCGGAAGATGAATCCTGCTCCTCAAAGGACTGCGCGACGGCAGACCCTGCCAAGCACCACAGGAGCACGGGTATCGACATCATTGAATTCATTTGTTTTTCCAGAAAAGCTACTTGATGGACATATATATCCAGAAACCTACCAACTGTCAACAGCAAATAAGGCCAGCCAGGCTCATCGGTTTCGTGAATTATTTCTTGCCATAAGATGGATGTGACGCTAAATTGGCGCCGCTACTCACCATTAAACACAAGAGAGCCCTCTCAATGAAACTTATCTCCTGGAACGTCAACGGGCTTCGTGCCATGCTAAAAAAAGGATTCTTTGAATGGTGGAAATCTGCCAATCCGGATATTCTTTGTCTTCAGGAGATCAAGGCTCAAACGGACCAGCTTCCGGAGAACATTCTGAATCCGGAAGGATATCACGCATTCTTCAATCCGGCCGAGAAAAAAGGATATTCCGGGGTAGCCACGTTTTCCAAATCCGCTCCCGTCAAGACTACCAAAGGCTTTGGAGATCCGAAATTTGATGCGGAAGGCCGTGTATTACAAACCGATTTCGACACCTTCACGTTGTTCAACATCTATTTTCCGAACGGTCAACGCGACCCGGAACGGCTGAGTTTCAAGCTGGATTTTTACAACAGCATGTTGGGGCATTTCGAAAATCTCAGAAAGCAGGGCCGCAAGCTGGTGATTTGCGGCGACGTGAACACAGCACACAAGGCAATTGATCTGGCTCGTCCGAAGGAAAACGAAAAGAACTCCGGATTTCTGGAGATTGAACGACGATGGATCGATAAATTAATTGACCACGGATATGTGGATACGTTCCGTCACTTCTGCAAAGATGCCGATCGCTACAGCTACTGGGATAACTTTCGGCATTCAAGGGAGCGAAACGTAGGCTGGCGGATCGATTATTTTTTTGTTACCGAAGATTTATTGGACAATCTGAAGGACGCCTGGATTTCCGACGACGTAATGGGCAGCGATCACTGTCCGGTGGGAATAGAATTAGCTTTTTGATAATTTCCCAAGAAAACAGTTGATTTTAGTTGTAGGGATCATATACTAGTGCCGTATTTTATCTTAAATCATCATAAGTCTCTATCATAAGTCTC
>JAGQUY010000654.1 GCA_020438245.1 Bacteroidota bacterium | reverse complement strand
AGTGGATCGTTGATCGACCGTGTGTAGATCAGATTGATATCGCCGTCAATTTGAAAGATGTCGCTTCCTTCAAGAAAAAACGGACGCTTTTCCCTATAAAATAACGCAAAGTTATTGTTGATATCTATTTGCCCGGCATCGGCTTCAATTTGACTGAAATCGGGATTATACGCCGCATCAAGAGTAATATTGGATGCCAATCCGTACTTGACTCCAATGCCAACATCACCGTCGTTCTTTGGCGATGGCCATTTACCGTCCCCGACACTGTTCTCCTTCAGCTCGTTGGATCGGGAACCGATCACATAGGGCAGCAGTTCGAAATTATTGCTACCTTTTGGTACTCCGGCCAGTTTCAGTTTTCCGGCTTGAGTGAATTGTACGCTATTGTCTTGAGACTGGAGCATCCACGAGTAGCGAAATCGGCTTTCACGGGGATAGATTCTGTGCATGTGCAGCAACCAGCTGTGGTCCACCTTACGCGGATATCGAAGACTTTTGAATGGAATACGCATTTCGGCGGTCCAGTAGGAATCATAAATATGCGCCTCGGAATCCCAGACAGCATCGTAACTTTCATCCTCGCCATTTCCCGAATGTACGACAATCAAGTCTCCTTGAATTCCGCGCGGATTGACAAAGAACTCGTAGCTGGTTTGAAAGTCCCCATACAAATCGATGTTGATACCGACAAAGTCATCCTGAAACATATTATCCCGGTCCGTTATGCTTGCCCGGAGTTTGGACATATCCGGATCGTGACAAATAAAGGCAAAGTAGAGGTAGTCGTCATCGTAGGTTACCCATCCTTCTGTTTTTGCTGCCGGTTCCCTGCCTTCTATTGGCCAGGATTCAACCCAGTTGTCAAAGTGTTCGCCTTGTTTCCAAGCATCTTCGATAACACCGTCGATTACGAGATTCTTCACAGGATGCGGATTGAGAGTGACGTCGGTGTTCGGGGTAAATTGACTGAAAAGATCTTCGCAAAAAACAAGGTATAGCACGCAGCAAATAAAACGCATTAGATTGACTCTTTTGAATGGATCGTGGATGTGTTAGATGGTAGACGTTGAAACCTAGTTTTTTGTTTCAAGAAATGACAGTCAAAATTATCATATGAGAAATATTGGGTAGAAACCGGTTCGACTTTGGTCCTTAGGTGTTTTTTATTTATCGGGGTGACCGTGGGCTTCAAGAATGGATCTATGAAGCTCTGACCGTTTGCCAGTGGATATCCTCTTGTTCCGGCTCAGCAATAGATTCAATAGCATTCTTGGCTTTGTGTCTGGCATACACTTCATGTTTCTCGATCAAAATCCCGGCTGTCATGTCGGACATGTTCTGGTGAATATGAATCAACGCAAATCGGCTAACATTAACCGTATTATACCGTTCATCCACAATACCTTCCAGGCAAAAAGGGCCCATCGAAAGAGTTTGCGCAGCCACTTCGGCATAAATTTTTGGAAAAAGAACAGTGTCGTAGATTCCAGTCAGATCCTCCATGGTCATAAACTTCATATACTGACCTTCCTGTACCACCTCACCGTCATCATTTTTTTTATCCTTCGTCTTGATCCGTTTTGACGAAACCAGCCAGCCGATCATTTTCACCCTTTTCCCTTTGTACCGGTGAAGATCTTTGGCCTTGGTGATACTCGGATGATTTATCTGAGCCGGATAAAATTCCAGCGGATGTCTGGAGATCAGATATCCAAGCGATTCGGTCTCGATCTGCATACGTTCTGCAAGGGTCAAATCGTCCATCTCTCCGAGGTTCTTCTCGAAATTGGTCAAATCGGCGGTAAAAAGCTCTTCTCCAAGACGATACTTATTAATATGTGTTATAACATCCAAAAGGGTGACTAGTACCGTTCGTTTCTTTTCCGTAAAATCAAAACAGCCGATTTTGATCATTTTGACTACATCCTCGTGATTGACTTTCACTCTTTGCAAAAAATCCTGCAAAGAAGAAAACGGAGCATGCTCCCTCTGAGATATTACTTTTTTCCAAACTTCAGCTGATATATCAGCTATAAATCGTAAC
>JAGQUY010000653.1 GCA_020438245.1 Bacteroidota bacterium | reverse complement strand
GTATTCAGTTTCATTTCCCCGCCAACCGACACGGCCTCAGCCAAGCCTGTTTTCACTTGGTGCCTTAGCAGTCAACCGCCGGTGGCCTATTATGTCAAAGTGGCCACACCTTCGCAACAGGTAATATGGATCGCTCAAAAACAAAATGGTACTTTTGATGCGGACTGTTTTAATCCAAATAATCACGAATATCTGACCTTTCACAACGTATCCTACTCCGCGAATGACTCTCTGCTTGTGAAAACCACGGCGGATGTAACCGTCCATTTTATCAATCCGGCGTTTTTCAACGGCGGGAGACTTAAGAAGGAGAGTTACTTGTGGCGTGTCGATTGTGATTTTGGAGACTCAGAATCCAAGTCAGGATGGACTCCATTCACCGTAACCAAAGATTGAGGCGTTCCATGAGTATACTTGACAATATCCAAGAACGAGCCCGCTTGAAAAAGTGCAAAATTGTCTTTCCGGAAGGAATGGACGACAGAACCCTCTTCGCGGTCCATACGCTGCTCGATAAACAGATTGCCCGACCTATTGTCCTTGGAGACGACATCCAAATCAGAAAAAGGGCTCGCGATCTAGGCTTGAACCTTCCCTCCTCCCTACCCATTATCGATCCCATGAGGTCCGAAAAACGCGGCGAAATGGCCAGCGAGCTTTATACACTGCGGAAGACCAAGGGGATGTCCTATGAAGACGCCAAGAAGGCCGTCGACGGCGTGATGTATTACGGAGCGATGATGGTACGGCGGGGGGAATGTGACGGGCTCGTAGGTGGCGCCGTCCACACGACCGCTGACGTGTTGCGGGCAGCAATCCACTGTGTCGGAACGGCTCCCGGAATTAAAACGGTTTCCAGTATCTTCTTCATGATTCTGCCGGACGGGAAGGCGATTACCTTTGGAGATTGTGCGGTGATGCCGTATCCGGACCCGTCCCAGCTTGCAGATATCGCCATTGCCTCCGCAGAGACCCACAGGCAACTAACCGGAGAAGAGCCCCTGGTGGCCATGTTGTCCTTTTCGACCAAGGGAAGCGCACAGCACGAATCTGTGAACAAGGTGATTGAGGCCCTGCATTTGGTTAAACAAAAAAGACCGGATCTAAAAATTGATGGCGAACTGCAGTTTGATGCAGCGTTCCTGGAATCGGTGGGGCGTCGGAAAGCGCCGGAAAGTGAAGTGGCCGGTCGTGCGAACGTCTATATCTTTCCAAATTTGGATGCCGGCAATATTTGTTACAAAGTAACGGAGCGAATCGGCAATGCACAAGCTATTGGGCCGGTAATTCAAGGTCTATCCAAGCCGATCAACGATCTCTCAAGAGGCTGTAATGCCGAAGATATTGTCAACGTTACCGCAATCTGCTGTCTAAAGGCCTGATTTCTTCAATACAGAAACATCGGCTTTTTGAAGAATTCTCCCACTTTTGGCCTATACGACTTCGCATCATACAAATTTTCGACATCCACGATCTTCTTGCCTTGAGCAATGGTGTCAATTGGGACATGGGTATATTGTCCCTCTTTCAAAGCCACCATCCGGCCAAATACTCTCTGTTTGATCAAACTGGTGGCTACTCCCGCAAATCCCATCCCGACCATTCGATCCAAGGAGTCGGGCTCTCCGCTTCTCATCAAATAGGCAACTTGCTGGTAAATAATATTGGAGCCCGTATACTCCTTTATCAGCTCAGCAGTAAGCAGGCCGATGCCCCCAAGTTTTTTGTGGCCGTACGCATCTTCCTTTCCCGATTCAACAATACTGCCCCCGATCAGCGTTGCGCCCTCAGATATCGTCATAATAGCATACCGACTGGGGTTGTTGGCCTTGTCGGAGGCCAGAAGCTCTGCCAACTTCTTGGGATCGAAAGGCACTTCGCTGATTACTGCACGATCGGCATTGGACAATAAGGCGGAAATCAAGGAGGTTTCGCCGGAATTGCGGCCGAACAACTCAACCACCGCAATTCGCTCATGAGATCCTGCCGGTGTTCTCAAGCTTGTTATGAAGTCCACCGAACGGGTAACGGCGGTCGAAAAGCCGATGCAATAATCGGTTCCATAGACGTCGTTGTCCATTGTCTTGGGAATTGCAACAACCGGGAAGCCTTCCTTGTGTAGTCGATGCGCGTAGCTCAACGTATCATCACCGCCAATACTAATCAACGCGTCAATTTTGAGAGATTCCAGAGCCTTCAGAGCGTGTGCCGTATAATCATACTTTTTATCTTCTGCAAGGCTGTTGTAGGAAGAGTCCCGGAGGAATTCCGGTATTTCTCTTTTGGATACTGCACCCGGATTCGTCCGAGAGGTATGTAATACAGTTCCCCCACTTCGGTCAATCGTTCTTGTGTTGATTTTGTTGAGCTGAATAATCTGCTCATCAAGTGTTTGGGGGTCCGCAGCATTATACTGCAGCAACCCACCCCATCCCCGGCGAATTCCGATAACTTCGAATCCTTCATCAATTGCATCGTATACTACGGATCGAATGCACGGATTAAGCCCTGGTACGTCGCCGCCACCTGTCAGGACCGCTATGCGCTTCATGAAACTTTGACTCCTTAAAATTTATGGGATTTATTTTCTATCGTAAGGAATGACGAGGTCCGCTGAAGACAACTCAGGCCGAATCCACGATGGATCAGCTTGCAGTTGCTTTGGACGGAAGCCCTACTATCTCAAGACCAGTACGGCCCCTCAATTCAACCATGTTCTTAACGCGGACAGCAATGCTTCGCGGATCAAGTCCCACCCGCTCATACAGGATGGCATTATCACCGTGTTCAACAATCGTGTCTGGCAAACCCAATCGCTCAATTCGAAGCCTTGAAATTTTTTCATCAAATTCGCGATCGCCTTTCATTCCTTTTTCAATGAATGATGGATCAAAAATGGTCTCAAGGATGGCGCTGCCATAGCCTCCCATCAAGACATTGTCCTCAATAGTCAAGAGATCCTCATGATGTTTGCAGAGTTCAACCAAAGAATCAACGTCTATCGGTTTTACGAAGCGGGCATTTACAATCGTCACGGTAATGCCATCTTGAAGGAGCAATTTGGCAGCCGCCACAGCGTGTTGAACCATGTTCCCGACAGCCAAAATGGCTGCGTGCTGTCCGGTCTGTAGGA
>JAGQUY010000652.1 GCA_020438245.1 Bacteroidota bacterium | reverse complement strand
CCAAGTGGAAGAAACGTATGGACGAGCGCTCTCTTCACCGCGGTGGATCTCTTTTTCATGACCATCGTGACTTGATCCGGAACGGCAGGTACGTTGTATTGATTTCTAACCAGCACCACCGATGCCGATGCGGCTGAATCGGGATCTGCAGCGAGTACGGTCGAGTGGAAAAGAACGACGGCTGTCAGAACGGTGTTGAAGAATTTCATCGCAGGTTCCTTTCACGTTTGTCCGGAACAGAGTCAAACTTCGTGCCGTTCTTAACCTGTTGTACGATAACAGGTTAGGTTACCGTTCAGGAATCCTGTTTTGCAGGACAAAGACACACTGCCCTGCAAAGCTTGCACAAAAAGCATCCTTCGGCTTGAACGACGTCTCCTGAAGACCTACCTTGTGGAGAAACGGAAACGAAAAGATCGGCTGTGCCAATGGATCAACCTACCCACGCAGGCGGAATCGTTCATCAGATCAAGAATGCCGCTGTTTTGTATCTTCTTATCCGGCCCAAGAAAAGACCGGACGAATGGGTATTTCCGAAGGGTCACATCGAGCCGGGCGAACTATCCCAAGACGCTGCCGTCCGTGAAGTCGAAGAGGAGACGGGCGTCGTTGCAAGAGTCGCGGAACGGGTCGGCGAAATTCGGTTTGACACGATAAAAGAAAACGTTCGGTGCGTATTTTATCGGATGGAATATCTGGGCGACGGCACCGCGCAGGAAGAACGCGAAACGGCGTGGGTACCTTTTGAAAAAGCTGTCGAGATGCTCACGCATGATTCCAATAGAAATCTGCTGAAATCCGCCGAGGCGTTGCGAGGGAAGGGGAGCAGGTAACTGCTTACCAGAGGCCCATCGAATAGATCTTGATGTGGGATCGCAGGCTTCGAGAATTAGTAATTTTCAAAATACTCGAAAGCGTCAATGATGTCGAGGTAAACGCCGTCAAAACGTGCATCGAGTCTTTCTCACCCAGGCCAGGCGATAGGTTCTTTCCGTCAAAAGGAAGAAGTTCTTGACAAGTCGCCGTGTTTCTGATACTTTCTTCAGGTTTTCGCTTCATTCAATCAACCAAATACAAGAGGAGCTTATGGGGAAAGTAGGCATTGTCTTGGCAATTTGTGCCCTTTTTGTGGTGCAGTCGTGTGATAAGACGTCGGGTACCTTCGGTACCACGAAAGTTTTGATCATTGGGGACAGTGAGTCCAATCTGACCTGGATTGACACAAATTTTGTTCAGAATATTTCCGGACTGGAAATAACTATTTGGAACGGCAGTCTTTCTGTCCCCACGCTTGAAGAACTGCAAATGTATGACGTTGTTCTTTTGTATCAGAATGGGAGGCCGTCGCAGTCGGACACGATCGGCAACGTCGCTTACCACTACGTCATGCAGGGCGGAAACGTTGTGATGGCAACCTTCATTTGGCAAAGCCGGACCGTCTGGGGCGACATCTTTTCAATCGCACCGCTCGATACCGGTTCATGCGCGTACGTTGTGGACAGTCTCGGTGTGATGACGGATCATCCACTGACGCGAGGGTTGAAGTCGCTGACTGCTTATTATCGCGGCGGGGTGACGGGCGTCCAGAACGGGGGACAAACAGTTGCCTCATGGGCCGGCGGAGATCCTTTGATTGTCCATAACAAACCCAACGGACGAATCGTAGCCGTAACACTTTTCCCGGCTGAGCCCAGTTATGAGAACCACGACTACACAAGTTTCTATCGTTTGTGGGAAAACGTGTTTCTGTACGCGGCGTGGGGTGATACCCGTTCGGGCAAGGATTCACCAATCCTGGCTCGTCCGTCGGTGGTTAAGACGCCGGCGAAGTCTGAGAGACCTGCTTTCGGAACAGGGGAACGCTGATTTTTTAAGAAGCAGTATCTTTAGTAAGAACCCCGGGCATATTGCTCGGGGTTTTTTATTCGTTGTTCCGGTACGCCAGAAAAAAGAGAAGTCCCGACGGGGCTGGGACTCAAACACGTTTTCCTCCGGAATAGGCACGAGAACTCACGCTCCGGCC
>JAGQUY010000651.1 GCA_020438245.1 Bacteroidota bacterium | reverse complement strand
TTCGCCCAGTTTTCGGGATTCATCGCAAACTTGTGATCGGGACCTTCACGGTCGTTACTGTCGGTGAAGTGGCGCTCGATCATACGCGCACCCATCGTCACCGCACCGAGGACGGGCGCAACAGCATGGGTATGGTCGGACAAGCCGAGAATCACATCGGGGAACATGACTGAAAAGGTCCGCAAGACATTCAAATGCAAATGGTCATAGTTATCGGGGCTGGCAGTGTAGTTGGTATTGCACTGCATCAGACACAATTGCTTATTGACTTTAAGAATGGTTTGGACTGCCCGTTGCACATCGGCAATATCGGCTGCGCCACAGGCGATAATCATCGGCTTGCCTTTGGATGCCATATGTTCGAGCGCTTCAGTCCAGTCGATCTCTCCGGAACCGGCTTTGAAGGCTGGAATGTAGGGATTCACGTGCTCAATGGAATCGTAATCGTAAGGCGAAGTGAAGAAATCAATGCCAACCTTGTCACATTCTTCTTTGAGAATGGGTGTCCAACTTTGCGAGACAGACGCAGCGGCATAGACCTCCGTCACGGATTTTTTCCATGTAGATTGATGACTGACCTTGGAATCCATGTGGGTAAAGCCATAATCTGAGACGATCTTAGGCGCTTGAAAATGCTGGAACTTTGCCGCATCGGCACCTGCTTCCTTTGCGAGGCGAATAAGCAGCCTGGCGCGTTCCAAATCTCCGTCGTGATTTGCGGCGATGTCGGCGATGAAGTAGGTGGGATGGTTCAAGCCGATGGTGTGGTTGTTGATTTTGATTTCCATAATTTTCTCCGTTTGGTTGGGTAAGGTGGCATTCTATCTGGTACAGTCTATCACCAGCATTGGGATGAGTCTGCGTCTTGTGTTGGGTTTGAGGAAGTCCAAGGTCACGACAGCTTGCGGAATAAATATGCGTTACCCGATTTTTTATACCCTATGCCTTTTTGAAGCTGCATTAGAGATTCTCTTGTCTGTTTGGCAGGCGACTTTGGTACAAAATAATCGTCGAGGTCGGTTTGTTGGATTTTATATCTCCCGTTTCTCAAGAAAAAAACGGCAATGAACTCATAGTCTTTATCAATGGCGGCAACCCCGGCATCGCCATGACTGTTATTTGCCAGCAACAGACCGCCTTTCTTTAGATAGGGTTTGCAATATTGTCCTACAAAACCAGAATATTGAGATATCAGAAGATCGAAACTTTTCTCTTTTTCATTAAAGCCCTCCCTGTAATCAGCAAAATGAAATTTGAGATTAGCCGCCTGCGGATATGTCTTTTGTTGCTCAATAAACTGATGCATCTCCGGGATCTTGAAAAACTTGTCTGCCTGTTTATCATTGTCAACATATACCACCTGTGGAAAAACAAAGGACGGTGTCACATGCACAAAACTGCCCGGGTAGAGGACACGCTTGATCTTATACTCTTCGGCAATGAGTTGGAATAGGTCCAGTCGTTCAAACTCTCTCTCAACAAAATACTTGCGATATAAGTCAGGAATTGGTACCGCACTCATTGACCCAGACCTACCTTCCAATCCTACCCAGATGTGTGTTTTGGAAAGAATCTTCGTGCTTCAATCCATAGCCAAAGACGCGGTCGAGGCTGGAATGACCGAGCAACAGGGTCCCCGCAAAGGTCAGCCAGGGGATCGTCAGCAGGACGCCCAAAACATACAGCGTGATCCCAACTCCCTGATGGTGTACCAGGTTATAGGTCCAGGCGCCGAGGCGCGGATTTGCCAGATAGCCGATCGCACTCAGGTCAGGCGTCAAAAAAAGCAGGGTGTACAACCACCACGCATAGTCCAATTGCGAAAAAAGAAAGAGGGAGAAACAAAACAGCAGGAATTGTTCGAGTTTGAGCAGGTTTTTCATAAAATCTCCTCTAAGCGCCTGTGGATAAGTGGTTTAAAACTGTGGATAACTTTCGCCAAAATCCCCATTTTCGCCGGGAAAGTGCTCAAATTCTGTGGAAAAGCGGCGGTTTTTGTTCATAAACCTGTGGATAAACCGGCGGGCAAAGCTCGCAACTGCCCTACGACTGTTGATAACTGCGGATCTTCTGTGGATAACCCTGCTGGAATTGTGTGTAAAACTCGTTCAAACCGGTGGAAAAGTCGGGGATATCCCCGCCCAAATCTGTGGATAACTTCTGGGTGGATAGCCACCAGTTGTTGGCACGCCGCGCCAGCAAACCGGAAAAACTGATGGATTTGGGCGTGATGTCGCTCTCACGCAGGCTGAATTTGCGGGCGATCTCGACGCCGAACT
>JAGQUY010000650.1 GCA_020438245.1 Bacteroidota bacterium | reverse complement strand
CGCTTTCCAACTTCATCAATTCATCGTCCCCGTCGACCGGTCCTGTTACGATCAGCACACCCGCAGCCCCCTTTTCAGCCGCCAGCCCTACTTTGCGACGTATGGGTGCATAATCGTAAAACTTGCTGTGGGGGTTATCGCCATCCGGTGAATACCTTAATACGGCAACGATTTTACCGTTCACATCTGCATCCGCATAGTCGTCATACTTCAAATCGGGGGCGCTGATTCCGTAACCGATCAGAACAACGTCCGATTGCGCCGAAGTATCTGCGGCCATGCCAAGCGGTCGGTAGTCCTTGTTAACTTCAAACGAGTGATCAGCCACCCGCAATGCAGTTGTTGTTCCTGCTTCCAATCCGGTAACGACATCAAACGGTTGAAAGTAGGTCCCGCCAACGCCAGCCGGCTTTAATCCGTATGATTGTATCTCCTTTTCCAAATATTCGGCAGCGATGTTGTTTCCTTCCGTGCCCGATCCTCTGCCTTGGAGAGAATCGGAGGCTAAGAAACCGACATGATATTTAAGTTCGTTTACGGTTATTTCCTGATTCGAATACGGATTTCTGGGTCCCGCGCAGGATAGAAAAGACAGACATAGAATGATGGATAACATTCGTCGCATGGTACACCTTCAGTTCTTTCTATTTTTTCAGAAACGTTCGAAGATAGGTCTTTTTTCCGTTAATTTGAAACGGATTTTTCGAACAACCAAGGCAAAGCTCTGTATTGTTTCCATTTTACTTTTATTTATTTATATTCGATCCGATCTTTATATTGGAATCAGGAACCAGTCCCAACGCAGTTCACATGTTCGACAGACTGCAGCACGTTTAGGGAATAATTTGGAGACCATGAATGAAAATCATACCCGCGGCAGATATACTTGATGGCCAAGTTGTCATACTCAAGCAGGGCATCTATGAGCACAAGACCGTCTATGCAGATAGTCTGCGTCATCAGGTGGAAGAGTTTCTTGATCTTGGACTGGATACTTTTCATGTCGTCGACCTCAATGGTGCGCGTGGTTCGGGAAACAATGCCGTTCACATAGAAGAGGTGCTGAAAGAACACCCAAATGTGTCTCTTGAAATCGGAGGCGGCATTCGCACGATCGACCAAGCTCGTCGCTGGCTGGATCTGGGCGCCAAGAGAATTGTAATTGGCACGGCAGCCATTGAGGAGAAATCGCTGCTAACGGAGCTTTCCAAGGCTGTCAGCACGGAGAAAATTATCATTGCCATGGATCTGATACGTGGCAGTGTCGCTTACCACGGGTGGGAGGCTTGGGCCGACATCCGCCTTGAAGAGCACATAAGTCATTGTTTTGAGTTGGGATTGCATCGAATCTTGTGTACGGATGTCAGCCGGGACGGAACACTGACCGGGCCGAATTTAGCTCTATACACGTCTCTGAGAGACAAGTTCCCAAATGTGACGTGGATCGCGAGCGGCGGAGTTGCCAGCATGAATGACATACGGGATCTCGCCAAGACAGGCGTTGAATCGGTCATCGTTGGGAAAGCAATTTATGACAAGATTATAGATCCCGTGCAAATTCGAGATTGGAATATCTCCGCCTGAACGTCGGCACACTGTGATCGTTGTCATTTGATCCCCCGTCTGCCAGAACAACCGGCTCATCTGAAGGCTGGTGCTAAGTCCACATTTTATCCACAACGACGACGACGCTAGACTAACATCAATAAAATCATTGACTTTTGGAAGGCCCATTTTTATATTTACGATTGAAATTTTCAATGTTCTCACTTCTCATGAGTGTTCATGAAATCTAAATACAATGTCGTTGTAATCGGCGCCGGATGCATTGGAACCAGTGTTGCCAGCCACCTGGCAGAGATGGGCTGTTCGAATGTGTTGGTATTGGAGAAAGAAAAGATGATCGGTTCCGGTTCGACCGCCAAATGTGCCGGGGGCGTCAGGGCTCAATTTTCGACTCCGGTGAATATCCAGATGAGCCACTTCAGTATCCGTGAGTTTGAGGTACTGGACAAAGAATATGGAATTCAATTCAACCAATGCGGGTATCTGTTTGTTCTTCGAAATGAGGAGCAGAAGGTCCGATACTTGAAGAATTTGGAGCTGCAGAAATCACAAGGAGTCGATGTTCGTTTCATCTCACCTGAAGAAATTGCCAAACTCGCTCCGAACTACGGACTACACAATTGCCTTGGCGGTACCTTTGGAGCCAAGGATGGCCTGATCGACCCCGCCATGACCGTGGATGCCTATTTCAAACGGGCCCGCAAACATCAAATAGAATTCGAGACCGAAACAACCTGTTCGGGCATCAAGACGTCCGGTAAACGAGTAACACATGTCAGTACATCCAAAGGGGATGTCGCGTGCGATTTCGTCGTCAATGCAATGGGTCCGTTTGCAGGCGAGTTCGGCGCGATGGCCGGTGTGGAGATTCCCATAGATCCTGTTCGGCGAATGATCACAACAACCGGCGATCTCGATTTTGTAACCGACAAATTTCCGATGGTGGTGGATGTTACCACG
>JAGQUY010000649.1 GCA_020438245.1 Bacteroidota bacterium | reverse complement strand
GCAATCCATTCTTCAAAGGCATTTTCCACTTTTTAATTGTCAATGGGTGCGGCTTGCGTTCCGCATTACGCAGCCTGCCCATACAGGGCAGCTTGTTGTTTCCTAATGCGGTATTCAATCATTTCATCCCACTCCCCGTTGACGAAGGCAGAGCGGGTATTGAGCATTGCTTGTGCTCCGTCGATTCGCCATCGCATCCCAGTGCGTTCCATTCGGTCTTTGACGAGGTGACGACATGCTCCTTCAATCACTCCGCTGCCGATTGGATAGCCTTGCTTTAAGTATTCATCGTATTTCATGAGGTGCTGATTGTTGTTGTAGTAGCAAATCACTTCTTTCAGCTTCAAACGTTTCTTGTCGCTTAGTCCTCGCAGTTTGCCGCGCAGGGACCGAATCACGACGGAAACCTTTCCATCCAAGAGCATACGGAAGTATTTCTCAACCAATGCATCGGCTTCCCGCGAGCCCTGTTTGTGAAAGCAGTATGCTACCTGCCAGAGCCTTTCGGAGACGTGGAAGATGTCGAGGATTGGAATGGCGCCAGGGAGATATATAGTTTGTCTCTCCCACAATGAGCATTGGCCATCCATGAGGCAGATCAAGGTCTTTCGTGACTCAGGATCTCGGGCTTGAATCTGCGATGCTACCTCTTCAAAGATCTTGTCTTGTCCGTTGACACGTTCACCTTCAAAGTAATCGGTCATGGTTGCTTGGACTCGTTTATTCACCGGTTTAGGGCGTTCAACGGAAGCTCTACCATTTAGTTCACCAAGCACGTCTTCCACACTACGTGGAACTGCTTTGATCGTAAAAACCGCACTAACCCAGGCCATCTGCTTGTGTGTCTTGCCGTGACCAGGAGGCAGACGGTGCTTGGACTGATGCTTGGATTTCCGCTCTCGCTTCTTTCGTTGATGCTTTTGTGTCGCCGTTTCTGGTAACCCGCGACTTTGCTCCACAGTGCCACACATGGGCACTCCCTTTCCATCAACAGTTGCCACAAGGATCTCCGCTTCATCCTCTTGAAGCTCGCTGGATTGCAACTCCTCTCGTGCAAGAGCGATGTGTTCCCCCAAGTCTTGATTCAGCCTTTCTGCTGTCAGTTTGCTGATCTGGATGCCAAATAGATCCTTCAGCGAAGTTACGCTGTCCTCAAATGAAGTCTGTACACAGTACCTCTCAAGAAAGTCCTATAGCACGTAGGAGTGCGTGCCTTCAGGGAAGCCAAGTTCGGCGTCCAGCGGCGCGTGTGCCTCCTGTTTCTCTCGAACGGCATAAATTCGGCGAGCCACTGGGATAATGCCGAAAATGGAGTGGTACTCTCGAATACCTAATTCCTCCAGTCTTTTCAGGATTACTCCGTTTCGGTCCCAAGTTTCACCTACATCGCCCTCACCAGCCATAGCGAAGAACGACCCCATCAGCGCCCGTCCAAGCTCCAATAACCTGTCAAAAATGCCACGCTCGACCCGATCACACCGCTCCGATTGACCTGCATGTTCTTCTACAAAAGCCTGCAACTGCGAAAAAATCTCGATCGCCTTGTGAGATGATTGTTCAGGCGTCATCATGATCGTGGGCTCCTTTGTGAAGGTGAGATTGGTTGTGCTTCCTCAGCTTCTACGAAGGATGCCCCTTTTTTTGGCTCAAGAAAACCCCACTACCCTAGAAAAACCGGTGCGGAAGAAAAGCGACACCCAATTGACAATTGAAAAAGTAAGAAATGCTTGTGAAGAAAAGAAACGACTGCGATGGTGAGTCCGAGTT
>JAGQUY010000648.1 GCA_020438245.1 Bacteroidota bacterium | reverse complement strand
CGAAGCCGAGCGCCACACCAGAGGCCAGCGTGATAGCCAGTCCGCTTGCGTCACTTTCGATCCGTGCGCCTGCGGCCACCGTCGCGCCAAGCACGACAGGGACTTTCCCGCGCAAACACGCGGCCATCTCGCCGCTTTCGTGATCGTACATCGTGACTCCGACGCACTGAGCGCCAGCCGCGCACACCGCGCCGTCATACCCGATCAGGGTTCCAGCGTCGATGTCCGCAGTGATTTCAATGTTGTCAACCGCCTTCGGGACGGCAACCAAATCTGTAACTGCCATTGTATTTCCCCTTACTTAAAAATTATTAACTCAAAACACCTTTGAACAGATAACCCAAGTCATTCGACAGAATGGCTGGCTTCATGACTTTCGTTGCCCGGAAGTTCATGACCTTACCACCCTCAGTCGTATAGTTGTCCGCAGCAGGGAACCCGTTCATGACGAACGTGTTTCCGAAATGCGGAGCAAGCATATTCGCCTGCAAGTCGGTGGTCTCAAGCGCGGGATCGTAATACAGCAGGAAGTCGTCTCCCCACAGATCCACGAAGGTTCCGACGGGCAGGCCGTCAGAGTCTACATCCGACTGAACGAAATACGATGCAACGCCGATGTTGATCGTTGTCAGGAACGGGAACAACATTTTCAGGTCATCATACACGGGCCTGCGGGCGACAACGCCCTTGACGATTGCCAAGAGTTCGGGATTCTTTCCGAGCGCCTTCTGCCAGACATTGAATCCCATCGCGCAGGCATTCGGCAGAACGCCGTGCTTGCTCTTGATCGTGTTTGCGGCATCGGTAATCAAGACACCGATGGAGTTCACGCCACCGCTTTCCAAGGTAACGTCCGTCACCTGATCCCATTTGACGCTCAAAGATGAATTGCTGTGACCAGAGGCATAATTGGCTGCGGTCGTTACCAGATCCGCAATTTCTTTCTCCTGCCACAGAGCGCAGATGTCACCCGCTACCAGCGTAGCATACATCTGCATGTTGAACGTTTTGTTCTGCGCAAGCGTCCAGTCAAGCGGATATGCGGCATCGTACTCCTCCAAGATCACATCGCTGAATCCGTTTTTCTGAGGCCGAATCACATTGGTCGGGCCTCCGATTCCGCGTTTTCCCTGAACGATGATTACATTGTCTTTTGCCCATGACGGAACCCGAATCCACATGGAGTCCGCAGGAGCTTCAACGAGAACTTTCCCGCCAATAAAATTCTGTTGACGGTGCATTTGCAAAGGCGCGGTGAGGGTGGGGTTGACCTGCCACTGCTGCTGAAAACTTTGCTGAGCCATCCCGATGAAGGGAATAGCCAAGAGGGAACCCACGTCGATGACACCGAAATGCCACAGAACCATGATTGCGATTGCGGCCACAACGCTCAAGGTCGCAGCCATGTAGGATTTGAAAAATTTCTTCATATCGGCATAACTCCTTTTTTAGTTTTGCTTTGTTACCTGCTCAAGAGCCTGCGGAAGAACGTCTGCCATCGTCAGCTTCGGGTTCTTCTCGATCATGGCCTCTGCCACCGCCGTCGCCTTGTTGAGAATCGCCATCTGAGCGGGATCAATAACGGCCCCGTCAGGCAGTTTCAACACCGTGGTCAGCGTTTTGCCCTCAGACCCGGTATTGACCGACGGATTGGTCTGAAACTGTTTGCCGCGTCCTTGAAGGACGAGCTTCAAATCAGCCCTCTGATCCTCGGTCATGGATTTCGCCATCGCGGTAAACTTATCCTTCTCCTTGGGAGTGATAAGCTGCTCACCTTCAAGTGAGGCGATGAACTCATTCAGTTTCGCATCGACGGACGTTTTCTTGTACTCGTCCAGTTGAGCTTTCAGGGCCGCATTCTCGGTCATGGTATCATCCATCGCTTTCAGATCCGTTTCCAAGGACTCCAAAGAGGCCTTGAATTGGGCCATCTCGCCGCTCTCTTTTTGCTCCGCAGAGAGAGAGCTGAACCAAGACTTGAAACTGTTGTACTTATCAGCCATTTTTGCGACGACTGCGTTTTTTGCTACAAACATTTTTCCACCTCCAAAATAGTTTAACAAAGATTCTTTACTTACACCTCGGTACGTAGCCACTCTCTCGATAATGACATCGGCCATATCATCAACCAGCGCTTGAGCCTGTGCCCTGCCTTCATCGGTAGAAGCGTCTTTATTTTTGTTCGGACTCTGGCTGCTTATGATGTCGATCTGCCCGTCTTCCTTTGGTTTGGAACTCATCATGACTCCGAGAGATCCGACCATCGCCGTTTCAGCCATGATGATTTCATGAGTACTTGCGGCAATAACGTAGGCAGCCGAGGCCGCCATGCCGTTTACATACGCATAGATTTTTTTCTTCGATCTGGACTCAAAAATCATATCGGTGAATGCGATAAGATCCACGATTTGTCCACCCGCAGAATCCAGCATCAGAACAATCTGATTTATGCGAGGGTCATCTACCGCCTGCATGAAGGATTCACTCAAGGACTCAATACTCGTCATCCCTGACATGCTCTCGAAGGAAGCCGCATAGGGAGTAAGGAGACCCCTGACAGGAA
>JAGQUY010000647.1 GCA_020438245.1 Bacteroidota bacterium | reverse complement strand
GACCTCGTCGGGAAGTTCAGGATCATCGTTCAACCACAAGCGCTCGTTCTTGAGAAATCTTGTACGTCTCTTACTAAGATTATCCTCGTTGACACATAAGAACCGGAACGTAAACTCATTCCTTCTAGGGATCATCTTGCTCTCCTTTCGGTACAACCCTGCAGAATGTAAGGTCTCCCTTAGGTAAAACGATTTTTTAAGCAGAGCATTCCCTAACTTCGAAGCCTTCGTGCTGAAAGGTTGGCTTCGATGAGTCCTAAGAAGGCCGCGTTTCTATACCACCATCTCACCCGGATTGGCATATTCACCCAGATACGCGCGGACGCCCCAATCGAACGCGTCTTCATTCAACGGAATCATCGCGCATTTATCTTTCAGCGCCTGCCGTACCGTCGACAAAAAAGTCTCCTTGGGAAAAAGCTCCGTGGCCGCCTGCAACGCACCCAAGGCGACGATATTCTTCACCATCACCTTGCCAAGGTCCATAGCGATCTGCGTCATCGGGATACCGATTACCCGCACTCCATGATTCAGATTTGGCGGTGCCGTAATGACCGAGCTGTCGTAGATGATCGTGCCGTTGGCCTGCACCTGAGGACCAAATTTGGTCAAACTGGGTGCATTAAAGGCAATCAGAATATTCGGATTGGGTGATGCCGGAGAAAGCACCTCGTGTTCAGCGATATGAACGTCGGCATAGGACGTGCCCCCACGCGATTCCGGCCCATAGCTCGGAATGTGTGTCGCATCGAAGCCCTCATTGATTCCTGCCCGCGTGATGAGCATGGCGGCCGTTTGTGCACCATCACCACCGGAACCTGCCAGTTTCAGCGAAACGTCTCCTTTGGCCACGTGATGTGGAAAACCGATGGCGAAACGCAGGGGCTTATCCTTCGTTCCACCCGCCAGACTTGCCAGTTTCTCGGCATCAAAGGAAGGTTTACCCAGCGTGAACCAGGGTTCACGTGTCTCGTCTTTGATGACGCCCAGCGGAAAAATCGGCAGCATGTTTTCTTTGACCCACTTCTCCGCCTCCACCGGGGTTAATTTCAAGTGCGTCGGACACTCAGCCAACACTTCAACGAACGAGTACCCTCGGTTTTCAACCTGCAGTTGAATGCCCTTCTTGATCGCCTTCTTGGCACGATTTCTTTGCTGCGGATCGAACAACGCAACCCGCTCGACATAAACCGGCGCATCGATCTGCGCAATAATTTCTGCCATTCTCAACGGCTGACCCATCATCTGGTTTCGACCGAATGGTGACGTGCTGGTCTTCATGCCCTGCAGGGTTGTCGGGGCCATTTGCCCGCCTGTCATGCCATAAATCGCATTGTTGATAAAAATCACGGTGATCGGAATTCCAAGTTGTGCAGACTGAATAATCTCCGCAAGCCCGATCGAAGCCAAATCTCCGTCCCCCTGGTAACTGATCACGATCGATTCGGGGTTGGCGACTTTGTGGCCAATTGCAACGGCAGGAGCCCTGCCATGAGCGGCCTGCGAATTACCGACATCAAGATAATAGTACATGAACACGCTGCATCCCACGGGAGAAATCGCCACGGTACGATCCTGAATGCCGAGTTCATCAATAGATTCGGCCAGAAATTTGTGCGCCAATCCATGTCCGCATCCGGGGCAATAGTGCGTGCTGTGTCCTTTCAACCCCTCTCCATGAGCATGTCGCTCAAACGACTCGTAAAATACGCTGGTTTTCATGCGATCACCTCCTCCATGGAAAGTATTTTCTGAACAATTTCATCCTTCTGCGGCAGTACGCCTCCGAAATGCCTGACATGATCAATATTCTTAAACGCCAGATTATTCTGGCTCAGAGACAGGCGAAGTTCATCTTCCAGTTGGCCGTTACCGGCTTCTACAACGATGATTTGACTGATATGATCAAGCAGCGGTCTCAGCAGATCAATCGGGAACGGCCACAGGGTAATCGGCCGGAAAAGACCTACCCGCATGCCTTTATTGCGCAATTCTTCAACTGCACCTTTTGCCATTCGAGCCGGCGTGTTAGCCGCAATGACCAGTGTGGATGCATCTTCGCAATTGAACAAATCCGCCCGCTGTTCGTTTAGGCTCATCTCTCGGTACTTCCTGTTGATCATTTCGTTGTGTTTTTCCAGATCCGCTTCAATCAACATGATCGATGTTATAACGTTGCTGCGATGCATGGCATCGCCGTACACCGCCCAATCGGGAATGCCCGGTTTCCTCATTGTGTTCGGCAGCTTCACTTTGCCCGTCATTTGTCCCATGTATCCGTCACCGACGACGATTACGGGGTTTCTGTACTTGAACGTCAGTTCAAAAGCCAACATGGTCAAGTCGAGCATTTCCTGAGGAGAAGCAGGAGCAAGTACGAGGGCGTGCGTGTTGCCGTGACCCAATCCGCGGCACACCAGTTTGATATCAGCCTGTTCCGGCCCGATATTGCCGAGACCCGGTCCGCCGCGCATCACGTTGACAAATACGGCCGGTAGTTGAGCACCAATCATGTACGAAATACCCTCAAGCATCAAACTGAATCCGGGAGAGGATGTGAAAGTCATACATGGCAGCCCGGCGCCCGAGCATCCGTACATATAATTGACCGCCGCCACTTCACTCACCGCCTGGAGGAAGAC
>JAGQUY010000646.1 GCA_020438245.1 Bacteroidota bacterium | reverse complement strand
AGTCAAATAGTGTCCAAGTTTGGATCGTTTGACATGACCGTGCCGATCACGAACCTCGGCAAGAAGGGGGCATTTTTTGCAGGCTTTTTTCTCTGTGCTGTATTTTTCGCAGCAGTTTTTTTTCATGGATGCCTGGGTGCATGAAGAAGATACTTCAGAATGAGGGCTTTGGTATCCTGATCAAGTTCAGCCCGTTGGCCCATTTCGTCTATTTCCTTTCTCCACGTTTCTTCATCGTATTTCTCCGGAAGACGAAGGGCATGGCAGCTTGAGCAATTGCTCACGTATAATCGTCGCCCTTCAACAAGTTCTTCAAGAGTGGTGTCCGGTGAAACATGCTCGGCGGTCGGTTTGTACAATGCAACCGCACAACCCGAACAAAGGACCAAGACGAGCAAGGGAGTAAAGAATATCCGCTTAGAACGCATAGGAGAAGATGATTCGGGTTTCCATTTTCTCGTGGCTGTCCAACACCAGATTCTTGTGCGTAGCACCCTTCAGAGCAGCCACTTGCGGCAGGACGGTGACATTGATCCAGAAATTATCCCGAGCGTACGATACCACGGGACCAACAAACAAAGCGGAATGTTGCCACTTGCCCTTCAGAATGTCGTTGTGACTGCGCGCTTCAATCCCGGCGTGAAAACCTTTGGAAAATTGCCAGGCCAAGGCATAATCAAACTCGAGTACAGATTCCGATTCGGTTTCAATCTCCGATCCTTCAGCTTCTTTTTCCCACTCCATCTCGCCGACGATGTTGAACGCCGTGATCCAGCGGCCGATCTGTTTGTCGAAAATCAATTTTCCCTCCAGCTCAAATTCTTTACTGCCGAGGGTCCACTCCCCATACAAGGCAACGCCGACCGGATCGGCAATTGCATCGCTTATCTTAAACTTCCATTCATTGGAAAAACTGAGTTCGGTATCGGTGTGAATGGAGGAATCCCCGGCGGCGCTTGCCGTCGTTGAATTCAGGTAGAAAGAAGTTTGGAGGTTTCGTACAAGTCCGGTTTCAAATTCAATTCGGTTGTCAATACGCCGGTAGAAATCCTTTTTCCCGATCCGAAAGGTCGTCCAAGGTTCCAATTCCCGCTGTCCAGGGTTGAGTACCGACGACTGATAGGTGTACGTAAAGATTCTGTCCTGGGTGATAGCCGACGAGGGAAATACAACGACATTGATGAGTAGTAGTAAGCACAAGTACTTCACGGGCTCTCCTTATTGAGACATGATCTCAATTATGATTAAAAAAAGCACCCCGTTGTTTGGGGCAGTATTGAGACTTATTCTCAATTCGCAAGCTAAAAAATGGCGCTTGGCCATCCAGCGCATTATTGAGATTAATTCTCAACACAAGTATACACTCTTCATCAGCCTTTGTCAAGTAAAAAAATCGAACATGCGTTTGAAAAAAGGTATTCTATGCGGATCTCAGGAGCCAACAAAACGTATGTTATTATATAATTTACAGTATTTTATAGTTCAAGCTTTAAGAGTCTATTATCTCGAATATTACTCTGGCAATATTTTTCTATTTGGCTTCTTGTCCGTGTTTTCTTGCAGCAAGCCGATTTATTCCCATTTGAAAGTAATCATTGTATCGACTACATTTGATCAAATCTAAAGCTCGCCTGATTTCCATGAAAAACCGTATTGTCTACTCAACTGACCCGGAATTCAAAACGACCGCTATTGAGCCCACGGAAGACCTGCCCAAGAAGAAAACAGAACTCAGATTGAGTCTTGACCGAAAACTACGGGCGGGGAAAGCGGTAACCCTGATTGAAGGGTTTCGGGAGCCGGAAGAGGATCTCCGGGAGATCAGTCGTGCTCTAAAGACGCTTTGTGCAAGCGGCGGAACTATCAAACATACTTCCATTGAAATTCAAGGTGATCATCGCGGCAAGGTGGAATCTTGGTTGAAAAAAAGAGGTTATCGGGTGAAGCGAATTGGTGGCTGACT
>JAGQUY010000645.1 GCA_020438245.1 Bacteroidota bacterium | reverse complement strand
ACGGGTGACAAATTCATCGAGTGTGTTTTTTTCCGATTCGGCTTCGATAAAAACGCCTTCCGGCGCATTCAACACGTATCCGTTCAAATGCATTTCAGATGCAAGTCGATGAATGAACGGTCGAAAACCCACGCCCTGAACGGCTCCGCGAACGACCATGTGCAATCGTTCTTTCATGAATTCGTCCCGTTTCCGGAGCGTATTTTTCTGATGTATCTGGTCATATTGATGATGACGATCAACGATACCGTGATCAAAGAAACGCAAATCGACCAAAATGGAATAATGCCTGCCATCTCATCATACGCGGCGCGGCCGGACTGTGTGAAAATTCCCCAGTAGCCAAATCCCGCCGACCCGACAAACAAAAGAACCAGCAACGCATTTATCCATCGGATCAAGAGATCACCTCTCTTGCAAGTTGATGTTCCAGCCAGCTGCACCATGTTTTGAGACCGTCGCCTGTCCGACAGGAGACCTCAAAAATTTGGAGATTTGGATTGATGGACATCGCGTTTTGCCGTAATTCGGCGAGATTGCAATCTACGTAGGGAACCAGATCGATTTTGTTGATGACCAGTGCCGTCGCGCGGCGAAACATGGCTGGATATTTAAGCGGTTTGTCGTCGCCTTCGGTTGTGCTGCAGAGTACTACTTTCATGTCTTCGCCCAGATCGTAGGACGAGGGACATACCAGATTCCCCACATTTTCGATGATCAGCAATTGGATCGACGAAAGGTCCAGTTGCTCCATGGCGTCGCGAACAAGATTGGCTTCGAGATGGCATCCTCCATTGGTTACAATTTGCACGACGGGAACGTTCAAGGCTTCGATTCGCCGGGCATCCAGATCTGTCTGCACGTCGCCTTCAATGACCGCCAATTGCACTTCCCCCGAGAGCTTTTCAATGGTCTTTTCGACGAGGCTGGTCTTGCCGGATCCCGGTGAGCTGACCAGGTTAATGGAAAAAATGTGATGTTCAGTCAGCCGATTTCTGATCTGGGATGCAATGGCATCGTTTTTTTCGAGGACTTTTCGTTCAACCGTTAACAAACTCATACAACCTCCGGAGTATTTTCTTCAAGTTCTATGGAGCGGATATCCAGTTCCTGACCCGCGACAGTTTGAAGAGAGTTGCCGCCGCATTGTGGACAGGACGCAGCCCATCCGTCGGGAACGAAGGAGTGTTTGCACCGGTAACACGAAAGCGTAAGGGGAACCTTTTCGATATCCAGCTTGGCCAGATGCAGGGGGGTATTATCGATCAGAGCGGCAAAGCAGAATTGCAGCGAATCGTCGAGGATGTTTGTCATGCTGCCGATGCGCAATTGGACGGCACGAACCCGAGGGCGTTCGTTCACATCGACTTGATCTTCTATAATCCGGATAATTTCCTGCGCGATCGACAATTCGTGCATGGATCACCTTCTTATAAAAACAACCAGAATCCTCCTATCGCAATAGCCGCCAGACTGGTTGTCATCAGTAACCGTTTATAAAATGCGCCGCTGTGGCGAACAAAACGAACCGAAAGTATTCCGAGCGATCCGGTGAAGAAAACCATGGCGATGATCGTTCCGATTCCGAAGGCCACAAGATACGTGGTCGCCTCAAGTATATTGGGCAGAACAAGAGCCGGCAAAACACCAAACAAATGCGACCCTCCGGCGGTTCCATGAAGAACTCCAATCAAGATCGCCGCGTGAGAGTGAGAATGGGGCTTCGGATGATCGTGGGGTTTGCCATGGACATGCACGTGTTCGTGGGTTATTTCTCCATG
>JAGQUY010000644.1 GCA_020438245.1 Bacteroidota bacterium | reverse complement strand
AAATGCGCATTGAGTACGCGGAATCACTGAGCGGACTTGATTGAAATTCTGCTCTCAGGGATTTTAACGTATCCAGAAAAACACTATCTGAGGCAAAGATCTCGCGTATTTCTTGACTACGACTTTCCAGTTCATCAAAGGCGTTTCGTGTGAATGCAAGAAAAGCGATCTTTTGTCTGATCGTATCAGCCTTGTCAGCACCTAGCCCAAGAATCTTTAAGAGCTTAGGAGTAAACATTGCCGAAACCCCAATCACTGCCAACGTCGTTGGCTTTGCTTCATTATTTATCAAATACGTGGCTCCCATTCCAGTCAATCCGAACAATGGGGCATAATCCTTTAGTCTTTCCCAGAAGTCACGAAAATCGCTATCACTCCAAGGATTAGTTTGGAGATTTATTTTTTGCTCGATACCAACGAATTGTGACAGACTTTTAACTTAAGTAACGCCTTGGATCATTTTATCATGAGCTTGTAATGCAAACTCGTACCGTCTCCTAAGCAGTTGACTCTTCCACTCGTCGTTGGCTTTATTCTTTTCTTCTAGAATACGAATCCTTTCTTCCAGAATCTTCAAGCGCTGGGGGTCCTTGGCTGAAACCAAATTTTTCTCCAAGTCTTTCAATTGCCTATCAAATCTCTGAGCTGAAGTGTCAGCCTGAGCCTTCAGGTTTGTTATTTCGATACTGAACCGCTTTAACGCAATGGCAAAAGTGTCAACTCTGGTCGTGTCCTTTGTCTGGGCTAGGACCAATTGACGAGGAAAGACAATTGATAGCGCAATAACCAGTGAGAATTGGAAGGCGTTTTGGAAAAATGATAGCATTTTGTCCTCCTCGCATTTCCCATAAGAGTCCCATTCCCCCCTAAATTACATAGACTATTTTTGAGGGATTAACAGACTACTGCCATAACCATTGTTATTACAATGGTTTATGGGTATAAAAATACTGTGGATTACTGAGGCAATGGTGGGAAATAGAAAGCCCGTCTTTTGGGGACGGGTCAATTATGAGAACTCGATTTACACCTTAGTGTTCTATTCGTTCACCAAATCGCCCGAGTGCATAATTCTCATCGATATTGATATAAATTAGCTCGGCATCTGACCTGACCTGAAAGAACTTTTGTTCTCCAGGTGGATAGATCAATGTCATAAGTGAATCCGCATGAGCTTCAAAGTCCACAAGACGAATTGACTCGTTTGGCTCATTGTATATGAAATAATCATTTCGCCCACGCACTATTAATGCCCCTTCCATTTGGCTTGTCCAATAGATGGTCAAGTGGTTGTCGTTTGACGTTTCAACATAGTTATTGGATGGTCTTACTAGGCCGTAATAACGGCCTGGCACAACATAGCACTTGTTCCCGTATGTCTTCCAGACAGTTATGCAACGTTGGTCATCCACACAATAAAAACTCCTTGTTTGACCGAACCAAAGCAAGGCCGCTGATATAACCAATACGCAGACGATTATCACTTTCTTCATAGTAATACGATTTCCTACCTTCCTCTAAGAACCGTGGCCTTTATG
>JAGQUY010000643.1 GCA_020438245.1 Bacteroidota bacterium | reverse complement strand
CCAAAGAACAACTGGCGGGTTTTTTCAAAAAATACCATCCAAATGTTGAGGCGGCTTCGTTCTCGACGGAGGAAACGTACCGGCGAATTCTTCGTGAACTGAACGATGACGATCTGATGATTGTGACCGGGTCGCATTATCTTCTTGCCGATTTTCCGGCTTAAGTCTTGGCCGCCTTGTGTTCGCAGGAGGAGGTATTGATGCAGTCCTCTTTGAGAAGCAACCTTTCGAGGGGTTTCCCGCTGGCGAGGCCGTCCACAATCGGCTGAATATCAGATTCGTCTACCCTGCCATACCAGAGCTCGTCCGGATAAATGACGACCATGGGCCCATGCTCACAGTGATCCAGACACCCAGCCTTATTCGCACGTACTACGCCTTCCAGCCCTTTGGCTCTAAGTGCCTCTTTAAAAAGTTTAATGAACGGGCTCTTTCCGTCCGGATTACAACAGCCGCGGGGATTGCCGGCTTCCCGCGTATTTTGACAGATGAAGATATGGTGTTTGAATTTTGCCATCAAATGGCACTCATTTTGTCGAGAATCTTGGAAATCATTCCGTATTTCAATGCTTCTTCAGACGTGAACCAATAGTCCCGGTTGGTGTCTTCGGAGACCCTTTCGATGGGTTGGCCGGTCTCTTCGCTCAGGATTTGATTCAGCTTGTCCCTAAGACGCACAATCTGGTTTGCACTGATCTGAATGTCTTTGGTTGAACCGCGGGCACCGCCCAACGGTTGATGGATCATGATTCTGGAATTGGGCAGAGCCATTCGATTTTTCTTAGTCGCAGCAACCAAGACCACGGCGGCGGCACTGGCCGCCAGGCCGCAAACAATGGTTTTCACCGGCGCCTGAATCATTTTGATAAGATCGTAGATGGCCAAACCGTCATCCGCAACTCCCCCGGGGGAATTGATAAAGAGTTTGATTTCCTTTTTCGGGTCCTGTTCATTGAGAAACAGCAGTTGGGACATGACCCGTCGGGTCACTTTGGGTTCTATTTGTTCAAAAAGCAGCACGGTTCGAGAGCTGATCAAGAACTCGGCCATCTTCTTGGACAAGGAGTCTTCCTTTTCCTTTTTACTATCGTCTTCTTCTTCCTGTATAGTGAATTCCGGCAAGTAGTCTGAAACAGACATCAGTCAGCTCCTTATTGGTTTTTTAGGGCATTCATCATTTCACGAACCGCGGGCTCGATGCCCAACATGACCGCGCGGCCAAACGTAGAATATCCGATATTGATTTCTTCAAGCTCCTCGAATGCCGAAACCTCCCGCAAACTTTGGAGGCTGAAATCTCCCGTCATGGAAACACCCAATTTCAACTTTGCAGCAGCCGCGGTCATCGATTTCAAATTGTCGACTTCCTGTTCCATAAGAGCCATGCTGTCCGCACGAATGAAACGTTGTGCATGAAGGTCCACATAATCTGCTCCAATCCGGACGGCAGCCTTGATTTGGGTCGCGTCCGGTTCAATCAATGCATTGACAACAATGCCCTGATTTCTCAGAGAAGTCACCAGTTGAGATAAATAGTCTTCTGCGGCAGTCAAATCGATGCTGGTAATACTGTGTTCTGAGGCTTGCAGCAGGGTGACCATCTCTGCCTTGGCATGAATCGCAAGTTGGACAGTCTGCTCGCTGGGTTCAATACGAAGATTGAAATGAGAGTGGATGCAATCCCTTAGAATCTTCAGGTCACGAACTTCATTTTTGGAACCTGTTCCGAACAAGGTATAAACCACACTATCGACATTGGCCAGTTCCAAGAGGGCAATACAATGAACCGGATCCATGGTGGTATCACCGCTTTTTTCGCGCAACAACGTTATACTATCCAGACAAACACCTAATCTCTTCACCGCGACCCCTA
>JAGQUY010000642.1 GCA_020438245.1 Bacteroidota bacterium | reverse complement strand
TCATGGCAGCTTCCTTCAACCATGGCGATGGAATCTTTTGTACCCGATACCACGATGTCGATGTCGCTCTGTTCAAGTTCGTCGAATGTAGGATTGATGATAAAGTGGCCGTCCGTTCTTGCAACACGTACGGATGCAACAGGTCCGTGAAAAGGAATATCACTAAGGGACAATGCCGCTGACGCGCCAATGCCGCCCAAGACGTCTGCATTGTTTTCCTGGTCTGCAGAAATGACTTGAACATTAATCACCGTATCACACGCATACCCCTCTGGAAAAAGAGGACGAATTGGGCGGTCAATGAGGCGGCTGCTCAGAATCTCTTTTTCTGTGGGTCGCCCCTCTCTCTTGAAGAATCCTCCGGGTATTTTGCCTGCTGCGTAAGCGCTTTCTCTGTAATCAACTGACAACGGGAAAAAATCCACGTTTTCTCTTGGCTCTTTACCGGAAACCGCAGTAGCAATAATCATCGTATCACCAAGCCTTACCAATACAGAACCGTCCGCCTGTCGAGCCACACGACCAGTTTCAATGACAAGTTTTTTGCCATTGAGATCCATCTCTTTCGTGCAAATCATTACACGACTCCTTTTTTGTTTTTGAAAACATGAGGCGGGATGTGGAGAGCAGCGCTGGGTATTGTTCGTCAGCCTAAATGATGACTGTGAATGCAGTTTTCATTTAGAATGACGGACAAGCGCTTTTCACCATACCGCGTCTGAAAACAGGAGAGTTAAGCTGAAGCTTAACTCCCTGATGTTATTTACGTATGCCGAGTTCCCCAATCAAGGACCGGTACTTTTCAATGTCCGTACTAGTCAAGTATGTCAACAATCGCTTTCTTTGGCCCACGAGTTTGAGCAGTGAACGCCGGGAACTGTGATCCTTGACGTGCGTCTGAAGGTGCCGAGTCATATCGTTGATACGTTCGGTCAAAAGAGCAACCTGTACTTCCGTTGAACCGGTATTCGTCTCAGACCCTCCGTATTTCTTGACGAGGTCATTCTTCGTTTTTTTGGTAACAGCCATACTTCTCCTTAGTCGTATTACTTATCAAATCGCAGCGAATATAATCAAAAAGACCTTTTATTGCAATAAAATAATTGAAGTTTAATTTATTGAAAAATGGTAGTTTACAGCAACTTCTATATCAGCTCGAATTTGCTGTACAAGTTGATCGCTATTTTCGAATTTCATTTCGGATCGAAGGAATTTCAAGAACTGCACTGTAACTGTCTTTCCGTACAAATCACCCTCAAACCCAAGCAGGTGAACTTCAATGTGCCTACTGGCGCCATTATCAAATGTGGGCCGGGTGCCAATATTCGTAACGCTTTTTTGAGAACGGCCATCCACCACGGCGTTGGTGACATAAACACCGTCTTGCGGAATCAGTTTATTGGGTTGATTTATGACAAGGTTTGCTGTCGGCAGCCCCAACGCAGCACCCCGTCCATCACCGTGTGCCACTACCCCCTGAAGACTGTACGGACGACCAAGGTATTTGTTAGCCTGCTCAACACTTCCATCCAACAGAAATCGTCGTATGAGGGTGCTGTTGACTGTCTTGTCGTCAATTTTCAAAGCCGATATTTGTTCAACAGCGAAATGAGCCTCGGCACCGACCGACCGTAGCGTCTCAATGTTACCGGTTCTGTTTTTGCCAAAGGCATGATCGTGTCCGATGACGCAGTGTTTCATTTGTAGTTTTTTAACCAAGATGGTTCGAATAAAGGCGACGCCATCCAGTTCTGACATTTTTTTGTCAAAAGGCAAGACAGCCAGAATATCCACTCCCAATTGTTGCAGAATTCTGGATTTTTCCTGAATAGTGGTCAGAATTTTTATGGGGGGCTTTCGGTCAAGATGCAAAATGGTTTGAGGATGCGGCTCAAACGTCACAACGGCGGATTGAAGATGGTTCTGTCTGGCGACCACGCAGGTCCTTTCAATAATCATCCTGTGGCCCAAATGAACTCCGTCATACGTCCCAATAGTAACCGAAGTCTTCCCTGCAACTGGCTTCTCATGTAAATCTGTGATTAGCATTTAGGC
>JAGQUY010000641.1 GCA_020438245.1 Bacteroidota bacterium | reverse complement strand
GCATACGTTCCTTTGATGACCAGAGGTTCGATAGGCGGCATTGGAATGCGCTCGCCGGGAATCGTCACGGGACTTTGTGCGGTCGTTCTTCGTGGACCATTCACAGTTGCCGGGTCGACCAACTCAAAATTCATATCCGGCTCCATCGGCTTGAGACCATACGGCTCCGGGCATGCAGTAATACAAAGCCCGCAACCGTTGCAGGCATCCAATTCGAGTTCGATCGGAATCATTCCGCTGAGCGGGTTAACATCCGAGGCAAAATGGATACAACCCTTCGGACACACGCCGATACAGCGGCCGCATCCTTTGCAAAACTCGGGAAAGACGAATGGTTTCGGTCTTGTTTTCATATGGTCCCCTTTTATCTAACTAAACGGATCGCACGGTTTTTTCGTCGGTCAATGTATTCTTATAGGTCAAAATATCCTGCATGACATGAATCAGGACTTCACCAACCTTGGACTTCACAGGTCTGGATAGCCCTTCCCCATCGTGAAAATCATACCCATCCACGCCATATACTATCATGGGAGGAAGTGCGTGTCCGAGTGTCTTGGACAGCACAATCGATTCGGCCAAAGAGAATGCATGAGTGGAAAAGCTCATGAAATTGAACGGCACGGTGGTATGATCAATGTCAAACCGATGCATCGTACCCGGTTTTCCATCTGACTTGGATGCATCCACGACAATGACCAAACCCGCGTCCTGCCAGATTGTCATTAGCGAAGTACCGTCCCCGCTGTGTTCTATGACAGTCACTCCGGGCAGGTCCATTTCTGCAATATGCCTTGCAACGTGAATCCCAAAGCCGTCATCGCGCCTCAGCGCATTGCCGATCCCGATCACTATGATTTTTTCCCTCATTCTTCCACCTCCACGGTTGTAGTCAAAAAATGGGTGGCACAGGAGATACAGGGGTCGTAGTTCCGGATGGCCTGCTCACTCTGCCAGGTCAATTTATCCTTGGGCAAGGTGGCATGCTGCGTCACAAATGCCCGCAAGTCTTCTTCTATCTGTTTTTGATTTTGCGACGTCGGCGGAACGATTTTGGCCGTCAAGACGTCTCCATTTCCGTCGATATGGTAGCGGTGATAACAAATTCCTCGGGGCGCCTCGGTGCAGCCTGTCCCTACTCCGGGACGAGGCTCGGCATCAACGTGGGCAACCGAAGGTTCCACGTAGGATTCTATCAAAGCGATCGATTCTCCTATCGCCTGCACTGTTTCCAATGCACGTGCGACGATGCTCTTGAAAGGATTCGTGCAGGGAAGTTCGAAGCCAATCTCAGCGGCCAGTGATCTCACCTCCGGCGCAAGTTGGTCAAAATTCAAATTGACCCTGGCCAGAGGGCCCACCATGTACGCACCGCGCTCTTCAATGACAGAATGCAGTGCATTGCTGTGCGCTTCATGGATTTCAGAAAAGTATCGATCGTACTCCCGCACCTCGATGTCCAACCCGTGACTCGAGATCAGCCGGCCGTCCAGAATGGCATATTCATCGTCCCGATGCAGCGCGACGAATTCATAATTCATGTTGAAGTCGGGAAACGGAAATCCAGAAACCCATTCCGCCGTTTGGCGAGCAGCATCATACGCCCACCGCAACTCGTCCAGGAGCGGCGTCAATTGGTCACGGGAAGGAATACGGTGCACACCCCCGATACGGAGATTGATGGGATGAATTTCCCTGCCACCAATCACTCTCATGATTTCATTGCCGATCTTCTTGATTCGCAGCCCCCGTTCCACCAACTCCGGATGATCGGCCGCCATGTGGATGGAGCTTTCATAACCCAAAAAGTCAGGCGCGTGCAGCATATACATATGTAAGACATGACTCTCAATCCACTCACCGCAATACATTAGACGGCGAAGATTGCGGATCATCGGCTCCACACGTATCCGCAAGATCTGCTCCATCGCCTGTATGGAACTCATCTGGTAAGCAACGGGACAGATGCCGCAAATTCGCGCTGTGATATCGGGAACCTCGGTATACTTGCGCCCGCGAAGAAAAGCTTCGAAAAACCGGGGAGGTTCAAAAATTTTCAGGCGAACGTCCTGCACCTCGTTTCCCTTCAGCTTCACATACAACGAGCCCTCTCCTTCAACCCGGGCCAGATAGTCGACTTTAATGACTTTGTTTTTCATGGGCTTCACTTTCTTTTCGAAAGGCATCGGCAAACGCATTGTATGCCCGGTAGAAACGAACCGTATCATTCGACGAAACTCCCATCGTACGCCA
>JAGQUY010000640.1 GCA_020438245.1 Bacteroidota bacterium | reverse complement strand
TCGATGATGAAATTAAGAACGGTCGCTTCAGAGAGGATTTGTATTACCGATTGAATGAATTCAGCATCGAACTTCCAGTGCTGAAGGACCGAAAAGAAGATATCATACCGCTTGCGCTTCAATTCATGAAAGAAACCTCAATCGAACTGGAAGCCAGCATCGAGTTGTCGGCCCCCGCCGCCGCTCTTCTTGAAAGTTATCACTGGCCGGGCAACATTCGGGAACTCAAAAACGTCGTCCGATTTGCCGCACTGCATTCGGATGGGGTCATAGAACCCAAACATGTTCAGTCTCGTCTCAGCGGAAGCGCAAAGATAGACACCGACCCGACCATACCAACGATCGTCGACCGGATTATGGAGGAGGGTATTCCTCTAAAGCAGTTTGTGAGGGAATTTGAAAGACTGATCTCTGAAGAGGTCGTAAAGCGGGTCAATGGCAATAACAAACAAGCGGCAGAGAAATTGGGCCTACATTATACCACGTTACTTGAAAAGCTCAAGAATACGGATTTATAGGATTTTCCCAATTTTATCGCCAAAAACCTATTACTTCTGATAGCCACATCTCTGTAAATCATTAATTTTCAATTGTCAACTTTTCGGCCCGGTTTCTGCATATACTCTACAGCATGAACCCGATTCCGAAAGGTCCTTTCATGACTGAAGATACGTATGAGCTGATCAATGGTTTGCGAAGTGCTCCGAAGTCGCCCAGTCAGCTCCGTGAAGAACTGTACTCGGTTCTTAATCGGTCATTCATACTCGACATACTCCCTCTGACGGTAGATCGGGACAATGATGAATTCGAGTTGGTCGTCAGAGCGCACATTCCTCCGGGCGAAGACGCAAAAGTTAGAAAGAAAAATTGATGAGCCCGCTGCACAAAGAGATGGAAAGTTTTGACGAAGAAAGCTCCGTGCTGCTTGAGAAGCTGGTCCAGAGTTTTGATTCGCTTTCTCATCCGGCAGCCCTTTCTCCCAGCACGGTGTTCTGGCTTGATCATTCGAGTCCCATCGACCTTGATTTCCAAATCCTGGATGCGATGATGAACCTTATCGATCTTGACCGTACACCCCGATGTACCGACGAAGGACCCCGCCGTCCTGATCCTTCTCTCCCTTCCCGATAACAAATCGGTCGTTGCTTTATTAGCGCCATTTTCTGATATTGAATGGAGGTACCATTCTATGTCGGAAAGCAAATCACTTATTGTAGTTGGGGACCGAGTTCTGGTTCTGCCCGAAGAACCAAAAGACCGAACCTCGCACGGTCTCTACCTGCCTCAGGGTATTCACGAAAAGGAAAGAGTTCAGGGCGGTGTTATCGTAAAGACCGGGCCCGGTTATCCGCTTCCGGAAATTGACGCCGGCAGGGACGAGCCCTGGATGATGTCCCGCCAGATCGAACCAAAGTATTTGCCCATGCAGGCACAGGAAGGGGACTATGCCATTTTCCTGCGTAAAGCCGCCATCGAAATCGAATTTGACGGAAAGACCTATCTGATTGTGCCGCAGTCGGCCATCATGGTTCTCTTGCGCGACGAAAAGCCGTATCATCGCGAAGAATAGAATTCCTTTTATCTTTTACCAACTTTATAATCGAGGAGGACAGTATGCAGCTCGGATTTATCGGTCTTGGCAAAATGGGCGGATTTATGGTTCAACGGCTCTTGCGTGACAAGCATGACGTCGTTGGTTTTGATCTCTCCGCCGACGTAGTAAAAAGTGTTGCAGAAAAGGGCATGACTCCGTCCACATCGATGGAAGACATGATTGGAAAACTCAAAGGCAGAAAGGCCGTGTGGGTGATGGTGCCCGCGGGCAAACCGACGGAAGATACTATTGCCAAGGTCGCGGGGATGCTGTCAAAAGACGACATCATTATCGATGGTGGCAATACCTTTTACAAAGATGACATACGACGCGCCGAGGAATTGAAATCAAAGGGTATCCACTATGTTGATGTCGGCACGAGCGGTGGAGTCTGGGGGTTATCTCTGGGATACTGCATGATGATTGGCGGTGAAAAGGCCGTTGTCGAGTATCTGGATCCGATCTTTAAAACACTGGGTCCTGTTGACGGGTATGCCTATATGGGTGCCAGCGGGTCGGGGCATATGGTCAAAATGGTGCACAATGGAATTGAATACGGACTGATGCAAGCCTACGCCGAGGGATTTGAAATCATGCAGGCGTCGCCCTATAATCTGGATCTGGCCAAGATCGCAGATCTTTGGGGCCATGCGTCTGTTGTCAGGTCGTGGCTTCTTGAGTTGACCGCCGACGGACTCAAGAAAAATCCCACACTTGACGGAATCAAAGGGTGGGTTGCCGATTCCGGAGAAGGACGCTGGACCGTCATGGAGGCTATTGAGCGGGATGTGCCCGCGCCGGTCATTACCGCCTCCCTATTCGAACGATTTCATTCCCGCCGCCCTGATAGTTTTGCCGCCAAAATGCTGGCCATGGTGCGCAATCAATTTGGCGGTCACGCGATCAAGAAATAGGTATTTGATGAGTTAACAGGAGAGTTAATCCCCAGGAGATCCAGGAATCATTTCTCCTAACTCATTTCCAGCATTTTTTGGATAGGCGCCAGAGCTTGTTCACGGATATGCTCATCCAGAGTGATTTCCGGTGAACGATTCTTCATGCACAGATAGAGTTTTTCCAGCGTATTGAGCTTCATGTGGGGACATTCGTTGCACGCGCAATTGTTATTGGGAGGTGCCGCGATGAAGACCTTCTCGGGACACACACGCTCCATCTGATGTAGGATACCGGCTTCGGTCGCGACGATGAACTCTCTTTCGGAACTTTCCTGCACATACCGTAACAACGCGCTCGTGGATCCGACAAAATCGGCCATCTCAAGAATGACTTCCTCACACTCAGGATGGGCGATCAGTAACGCCTGCGGATGGCTTTGTTTCAATTGCACGATTTTCTTTTCGGAGAAAATTTCATGGACCATACAGGCGCCCTGCCACAGGATCATCTGTCGTCCGGTTTTTTTCTGAATATAGGCGCCAAGATTCTTATCCGGTGAAAACAAAATGGGAGTGTCCTGCGGGATCTGTGCAATCAAGCGCTCTGCGTTGCTCGACGTGCAGATAAGGTCGCTAAGGGCTTTCACAGCTGCAGAGCAGTTAATGTAGGTAATCGCAAAATGCTCGGGGTGTTTTTTCCGAAACGCCTTGAATTGATCAGACGGACAGCTGTCCGCCAAGGAGCAGCCCGCCTTAAGATCAGGCAACAAAACCAGTTTATCCGGGTTGAGAATCTTGGCCGTTTCGGCCATAAAGTG
>JAGQUY010000639.1 GCA_020438245.1 Bacteroidota bacterium | reverse complement strand
TCACAGATCGAGAAGCAGTTCGGCAAGGGTTCGATCATGCGCATGGGCGAACGAACTGCCCTTCAAGTGGATGTTTTTTCGACCGGCGCCATGTCCATTGACGCGGCCCTTGGTGTCGGAGGAATACCAAGAGGCAGGATAACCGAAATCTATGGGCCGGAATCCAGCGGAAAGACGACCCTGGCGCTTCACACCGTAGCGCAGGCGCAACGTCAGGGCGGCGTTGCCGCATTCATCGATGCAGAGCATGCGCTCGATGCCATTTACGCCAAACGAATTGGTGTAGATATCGATAACTTGCTTGTTTCACAACCCGACAACGGTGAACAGGCATTGGAAATTACCGAATGACTGGTTCGCAGCAACGCAGTGGACATAGTTGTCATCGACTCCGTCGCGGCTCTTGTTCCCAGAAGTGAAATCGAAGGTGAAATGGGGGACGCTACCATGGGAGTTCAGGCCCGGCTCATGAGCCAGGCGATGAGAAAACTGACGGGGGCGGTCAGCAAATCAAAAACGTGCGTGATTTTTATCAATCAGATTCGTGACAAAATCGGCGTAATGTTTGGAAATCCGGAGACGACCACCGGAGGCCGCGCTCTCAAATTCTACACGTCTATCCGAATTGATATCAGGCGAATCGGCCAAATCAAGTCAGGGGATCAACTGGTCGGTAACCGGACCAAGGTGAAGATTGTAAAGAACAAAATGGCGCCGCCTTTCAAAGAATCGGAAGTTGATCTGATGTATGGACTGGGAATATCCCGGGAAGGTGACCTGGTTGATCTGGCCTCCAATATGAACATTGTTCAAAAGAGCGGGACCTGGTACTCCTTCGACGACGAGAAGATCGGACAGGGACGGGAGAATGCGAAGCAGTTCCTGATAGATAATCCGGACACACTCAAGAAGATTGAAGCCAAGGTTCGCCAGGAATTAGGATTGGCTCCGGCTGCAAATACAGCAGATGCCGGAAGAGAGGCCCCAAAACCAAGTGCAGCCAGTGACAAAAAAGGTAAATCATAGGAAAGAAGTATTATGGCCAAAGGAACATTGAACAAAGTCATTCTGATAGGGAGACTGGGTGCGGACCCCGAACTTCGGTTTACTCCCAATGGAGCCGCCGTGGCTTCATTCAACATGGCGACCAACGAATCATATAAGGACAAAGAAGGAAAACCCGTCGATCAGACGGATTGGCACCGTATCGTTGCGTGGCGCAAACTGGCTGAAATTTGCGGGCAGTATCTGAAGAAGGGCTCCCTGGTCTATATCGAAGGTAAGCTCAAGACGCGTTCGTATGATGACAAGGAAGGTGTTAAGAGGTATGTCACGGAAATCGTCGCGGACAATATGCAGATGCTTGACAGCCGGAAAGACTCCTCAGGTGGAGGAAGCATGCCGGCCATGTCTTCTCAGGGTGGAAGCTCTGAACCGGTGGGATCGGGTGGCGCCGATGACGATTTGCCTTTTTAGATAAAAAAATCTATTGCACAAAAAGCCCGGACACAATCCGGGCTTTTTAGTTTGTGAGAAAGCCGCCTATTTGGCAAAATCGACAGCACGAAACTCCCGAATGACCGTAACCCGGATCTGTCCCATATATTCGACCTCGCCCTCAATTCGTCGAATGATGTCTTTAGCGAGCATCGCTATTTTGTTGTCGTCGATGGACTCAAAGTCCACAAGAACTCTCAATTCCCGACCTGCCTGAACCGCGTACGCCTGCTTTACTCCCGTGAATGACAAGGCGATCTCTTCCATCACCCGTTGACGCTTCAGATGTTTTTCAATCGCCTCTTTTTGAGCCCCGGGACGCTCCTTGCTCAGTTGATTCGCGGTGCTGACAATCACCGCAACCGGATGGGCTGTTGTCGGGTGCTCATGGTGAAGCAGTATCGCATGCTGGACGATTTGATTTTCACCGTACTTTCGGGCTACTTCCGCGCCGGCGATACTGTGATGCTGATCGGTTCGTTCTACGGCAAATCCGATATCATGAAGGATGGCAGCCCGTTTGGCCAGTTGGGAATCAAAGCCAAGCTCGGCGGCAAGCATACCGGCAATCTGAGCCGTTTCAATGCTGTGTTGGAGCACGTTCTGACCGTGGTTTGTCCTGTACTTGAGTTTTCCGATCAGCCGGACAATTTCAATGTTGGCACCATGTACGCCCGCGTCATAAAGGGCCTGTTCCCCGGTCGTTAGAATGAATTCATCGAGGTCGCGGCGGGCTTTTTCAATAACGTCTTCAATTCGGCCGGGGTGAATTCTTCCGTCCGAGATGAGACTTTCCAAAGCAAGCCTCGCGACTTCTCG
>JAGQUY010000638.1 GCA_020438245.1 Bacteroidota bacterium | reverse complement strand
TACGCCGCCCCTGCAATGAGAAGCGGTATCATTACAAGCAATATGAGCTTGTCACGAAACTTTAAAGTCATGTTTTTTCTCCAGTCGCATTTAACTTGTCGAACTTAGCCCCAACGGTGAGAAAAAACAAGTTCATTCTGTGCCTCCGCGGTTGTTGTTTCGGGGATTGATAAAGAGCGTTTGATCGTGTATTTTCTGAAGATTGATGAATCTAATTTCAGAGGAGAGCTTGTGAAAGGTATCGTTTTGGCTGGAGGGTCGGGTAGTCGGTTGTTTCCGATCAGCAAGGTGTATAGCAAACAATTAATGTATTTATACAACAAGCCGATGATCTACTATCCGTTATCAACGTTGATCCTTGGCGGAATCCGGGAGATTCTGATCATCACGACACCGCAGGATGCAGATTCTTTCAAGACGCTTCTTGGGGATGGCCGGTCGATGGGTCTCAATTTCCAATATGCCGTTCAGCCAAAACCCGAAGGACTTGCTCAAGCGTTCACAATAGGAAAAGACTTCGTCGGAAAAGACGCTGCCACCCTCATTTTGGGAGATAATCTGTTCTACGGAAATCTGGATTTCTTTAAGAATGCGCTTTCCTCCCACGCAGTGGGCGCTAAGATTTTCGGTTACGTCGTTCACGATCCAGAACGATATGGGGTTGTGGAGTTCGATAATAAAGGTAAAGTTCTGTCCATCGAAGAAAAACCCGTCAAGCCGCGTTCAGATTACGCCGTACCTGGTTTATATGTTTATGACGAGTCGGTAGTCGAGCGCGCATCGGCGCTCAAGCCTTCGGCCAGGGGAGAATATGAAATAACCGATCTCAACCGATCTTATTTGAAGGACGGATTGCTGACCGTTCAGAAAATCGGTCGCGGGGTGGCGTGGTTGGATACAGGAACGCCGCACGCGCTGCTCGAAGCCAATAATTTTATCGGGTCTGTGGAGCAGCGTCAAGGACTTATGATCGGCTCCATCGAGGAAGCGGCTTTGCGTTCAGGATTCGTTTCAGCCGAAGATTTTATGACAGTGATCAATACCTATCCCAAGTGCGATTATACCACCTATCTGCGGCGTATTCACCACGACGTCATTGCAGGAAAGTAGCTCCAACTTTGAGCTTGTGAAGACCTTTGATTTCGTATATCTTCACTAGGGCAGGAATGGACAAAAGCCTCCTTTCTTGATTTTCCTAAGGTTCTCATCCGGTCGCCTCCTGCGATCAAAGCACGGCGGACACCATGTCAAACGAAGCGCAAAAGCGTCGATGGTCTGATGTATTGGATGCTTGGTCATTCAAGATCGGCCTCACGATGACTTCACCCTTTTTGGTGACTTTGTTGTGCGTTGCTTTTTGGTCGTCGTACAGGCGCGAGGGACTTTCAACCCTTCAGTGGCAGGCCATTCTTGCCTATGCTGCCCTTAGCTTCTTTTTCTCCCTCGTATTTGTCTATCTGTACGTGCGGCATATGAAACGTTCAGTGGGGACCGTCCTGCGTGGGGCAAAAGAAATCAGCGATGGCAATTGGTCTCATCGAATTCCTGTTGAAAGCCGTGACGAAATTGGATACATGGCGAGGACGTTGTCTGATCTGGCCCAGCGACTGGAAATTCACACCAAGATCAATGAAACACTGATTCGAGAGGTTGACCTCGATCGAGTTCTTGGTCGGATTATTGCGTACGCCCGAGAGGTGGTTCCCAAGGCAGAGAAGGGCTGCGTATTGCTCTGGAATCCCCGTTTGGAAGTTTTAGAAGTGAAGGCCCAGACCGGTTACGATGAAGTCCGTGCCCGACAGTTCTCCCTCCGAAATAATGAAGGATTCGGTGGCATAGCGTTTAGTGAAGGACGCAACCTCCTGATCAGCGATCTGGATTCAACAGATACGCAATTTCAAATTGCGCCGGATCGCATTCCGTCCGACAGCCCTATTCGTTCCGCCGTCATAGCCACGTTGCGGGTTCGTGATCTGGTTGTGGGAGTCATTTCGCTGGACAGCCCGCAGCCCGGCGCCTTCAAGGAGCGGGACCTCAAAATGCTGACGAACTTTGCATCGTTGGCTTCGTTGGGTGTGGAGAACGCATTTTTATACCGCGATGTGCAGCGCCGGACGCATGAACTGGAGATACTCAACAAAGTCAATTTGACGCTAAATCAAACGCTGGATCCAACCACGCTGATCCGCTTTGTGATCGAGTCGGCAATTCAAACGATCCCACACGCGGAAGTTGGGTCGGTCCTTCTACTGGATGAATCAAAAGAAAACCTCATCGTCAAGGCCAGCTATGGGTATGACGCCGCCTCCATAGTCGATTTTGTTTTGCCTCTCGGTGTCGGCTATTCGGGCACGGCTGTTCGCGAACGAAGAAATATATTGATCCGTGATCTCCAGGCTCCGGAGAGCCGTCAATATTGGTTGACGAAAGGTGTTTCAGGACCCATGCCTATTCGTTCGGCTA
>JAGQUY010000637.1 GCA_020438245.1 Bacteroidota bacterium | reverse complement strand
GGGGGACGCTGTGTTCAGAAACGTATTAGAAAACATTGACGGCATTGAGGTATTTCCGATCATAGCACTGCTTCTATTTGTCAGCTTCTTCACGGGAGTGCTGTGGTGGCTTTGGAAGATGGACAAAACGCATATTCGCCGTATGGAGGAGATGCCGTTGAACGATGACGAGACTATTTATCAAAATAACGGAGGACGTTTACATGGCTAAGGTCACCGATGAACTTTTGGACCACGATTATGACGGTATTCGTGAATACGACAATCCGTTGCCGCTCTGGTGGGTCAGTTTGTTTTTCATAACGGTCATCTGGGGCAGCCTATATTTCTTCTACTATCATGTTGCCGAGCTGGGGGACCGTTCCGTCGACGAATACAACAAGGAATTTGATCCAACTTGGTCCAAGGAAAAGGACATAAACTATACTCCCTTGCATATTCTGGGTGCATACCGGATGCCCTATCACAGCCTGGCAAGCGATTTGACTCCCAAAATGATAGCCGATCGGGCCGGCTTACCCATCAAGTCGGCAGAGCCGGAATTGCCGGTCAAGGAAGACTATGTGGCTTTCACCGATGCGGAAAACCTATCCGCCGGTAAGGAAATCTACCTTAAAAATTGTGTTCCATGCCATGGCGCACTTGGAGAAGGCGGAATCGGTCCCAACCTGACGGACGACTTTTGGATACATGGCGCGGGAATCGTCAACATGATGAAGGTGATTATCCGCGGCGTGCCGGAAAAGGGCATGTTGTCATGGGGAAAATTAATGAAGGAAGAGGATCTTCTGAAGGTTGCCAGTTATGCGCAGACCCTCCATGGAACCAACCCGCCGAATGCCAAAGCGCCGCAGGGCACTTTGGAGAAACCGTGAGGATGACGTGGTAGACCAGGCAACGTTTCAGCAGGTATACGGGAGTTTTTGCCGTTGTGCCGCCTCGAAGAAGTTTTACGAGGATTTCTATAAAGCGTTTTTCAATTCTTCCACAGAGGTCCGGGCATAGTTCAAAAATACGGACATGAAGAGACAAATGCAGGCGCTGGACAAAAGTCTGGGGCTGATGGTGATGTTTGCAGCAGAGCAAAACTCCATTGCAAGACAGGCCCTGCTGAGAGTGGCTGAACTTCATAATTCCGACCATCATGATATTCACCCGCGTTTGTATGATCTGTGGCTGGAAAGCCTTATGAAGACCGTGGAGAAACACGATAAGACGTTTAACAATGAACTGGATCGACAATGGCGGAAGGTGCTGGCCGTTGGAATCGACTTTTTTCGCCATACCTACTATTTCGGCCCTCCGGGAAAGCACAGTAACGTAGAGAAATCGGAGCCCATGCCGTGAATGTGACCCAGAGAATGCCGGAGCCAAAACCGGAATCCGTTCCGCAAAAGGAAGCGTTTCGTGACAGCATCGGCATGATCGACAAAAGCGGTAATCGGGTTTGGATCTATCCACGCAAACCTTCCGGAACGTATCATTCTTGGCGGGTTGTCACGGCGTTGGTATTGTTGGCTATCCTGTTCGGTTTACCTTTCGTCGAAGTTGATGGACACCCCTTTGTTCTTTTTAATGTTGTCGAACGGAAATTTATCCTGTTTGGCCTTGCATTCTGGCCGCAGGACTTTCATTTGTTTGCGTTGACATTTCTCGTGCTCATTGTCTTTGTGGTGTTGTTCACGGCGGTGTTCGGCCGCGTTTGGTGTGGTTGGGCGTGCCCCCAAACTATTTTCATGGAGATGGTTTTTCGCAAGATTGAATATTGGATCGAAGGCGACGGACCCCAGCAGTTCAAGTTGGACCGAGCTCCCATGTCGGCGTCCAAACTGTTCAAGAAAACCGGCAAACACGCCGTGTTTATTGCGCTTTCGTGGCTGATCGGTAATACCTTTCTCGCCTATATCATTGGAATTGATCAGTTATTTCAGATCATTCGTGAGCCGATTGGCGAGCATTTGGTCGGATTCAGCTTCATGGCGGCTTTCAGCCTAACGTTTTACGGCGTATTCGCCAGATTTCGGGAGCAGGCTTGTGTATATGTGTGTCCGTATGGTCGC
>JAGQUY010000636.1 GCA_020438245.1 Bacteroidota bacterium | reverse complement strand
TTCTTTAACATATCTTCAATGTTTTCAATTGTCGTGGGACTGTCTTGCTTGTAGTTGAAAACCTCTCCAAAAGCTATGTCAAGAAACGGGTCGGCGGCGGGTCTGCGGTCATGGCCGTGCGGAATGTTGGATTCAGGATTCCGACCGGGGAAACGCTTTGTCTTGTCGGTGAATCCGGATCCGGCAAGACCACCATTGGACGATGTATCATCAGACTTCTTGAGCCGGATCAGGGATCGGTCAGTCTTGGGGGAAGGTCCGTTACCCAAGCAGACAGTAAGGCGATGAAGCGGATTCGGAAGCAAATGCAGATGATTTTTCAGGATCCATACAGTTCGCTTAACCCACGCATGACCGTCGGGCAGACGATTTCAGAAGCTCTTCAAGTTCATGGGATTGCAACCTCACCCGATTCTAGATTAGAAACTCACCGATTATTTGAGATGGTTGGCCTTTCTTCCGGCGTTTCTGATCGATATCCCCATGAGCTTTCCGGAGGTCAACGCCAGCGGGTTGGAATCGCCAGATCCCTTGCAGTCAGGCCTTCCCTGATCATATGTGACGAGCCCGTATCGGCCCTGGACGTTTCTGTTCAGGCCCAAATCCTCAATCTGCTGCGTTCGCTTCAGGCCGACCTTACTCTTACCTATCTGTTCATTGCACACGATTTGGCAGTGGTTCGTCAAATGGGCGGACGCGTGGCGGTTTTGTTGCACGGCGAGTTGGTTGAGGTGGCAAATGCAGCTGACCTTTTTGAAAGACCCCTGCATCCGTATACGCGTTTGTTGCTTTCTTCCGTCCCCGGTGCCGGTCCCCGTGCCGTTTCCTCGGAGCGTCGAGCTCTGAAAGCTGAATCTGCATGCGTATTTTACGACCGATGTCCCCTTGCCGAAAAACGGTGCGGGGAACAGAAACCCATTCTCGAATCCAGAGACACCGGGCGTCTAGTTCGGTGTCATTTGGTCTAAGGAGGAGACCCAATATGGAAACACCCATTCAATTCCGCATCGATCAAAAAGACGGCGTCGGCATTTTTCACATCGACGATCGTCGATTGGACAGCAAAATTTCTACTTTATACAAACAGGAATTCGTACGGCTAAAAGAACAGGGTCTTACTCAATTGGTTGTTGACTTGTCCGATGTGGAATTCATCGACAGTTCCGGACTCGGTGCGCTCCTGATGGGACGCCGCCTTATGGAAGAAGCGGGAGGCGATCTTTGTGTCAGCGGCACTCAGGAAAAAGTGCTTCATATGTTTCGGATCGTCAAACTCGACAGGGTCTTTGCCTTCTTTGATACGGCGGATGCCGCAATTGAGGGGTTCAAGGCGGGTGCGTAAGGTTTCATACGGAGATGTCGGTTGACTTTACGTGCCAAAGTGTTTACTTTTGCACGTCGAAAGAATCCCTCTATTCTTAACCTCCAAGATCCAGGTGCTTCATGGAAGATATTCTTAAACGACTGAGAAACGACACGCCGGGAGTAAGTGCCGTGGCGCTGGTGAGTAACGACGGGCTGGTGATTTCCTCCCTGCTGCCCGATAACATTGAGGCGGAACGGGTTGCAGCGATTTCTGCTGCCCTGATCAATCAAGGTGAAACAAGTTCTGAAGATGCCATGCTTGGAGAAATGTCCCAGATTACCATCCGCGGAGAGGACGGTCTCATCGTTATTACAAGGGCAGGCGTTGATTCCTTGTTGACCGTATTTACGACGACCAATGCCAAACTGGGATTGGTGCTTTACGACATCGATTGCGCGGTGCGCGATCTCAATTCACACGTTATCTAGTCATGACCCATCTGGACTTCTTCAACGAAACATTGAATAAAATGACCGGAATCACCCCCGGTACGTACGCCGCCTTTGTTTCACAAGATGGGCTGGTGCTGCACTCTAATGTCGATGATGAATTCGTCGAAAAACAATTGGGTTCGTTTGCCTCCGAATTTCTCGACCACGGCAAAAAGATTTTTTCCATCCCGCTCAGCGCAAAGAACGGTCAGACGCGGGACGTTCAAACGGCCATTACCGTAGGCAGCGACAGGGTTTTCGTAATCACTCCTTTTCTGGCAGACCCTTTTCTGGTTATCGTCAGCCCCGATACAGCCCGCATCA
>JAGQUY010000635.1 GCA_020438245.1 Bacteroidota bacterium | reverse complement strand
CTCGAGGACTCTCGTCTGAAGTTTCAAACGGCCTCCGTTGGGCATGGCATCCCGTGCGTTAACAGCCAGATTGAGCAGAACTTGGTGGAGCTGGGTTGTATCCGCTTCCACAAACGGCAGAGAATCCTCAAGATCTGTTTCAATCTGAATATTTTTTTCCAGAAGACGACTGAGCATTTTTAACATGTCCGCCATCAGGTCGTTCACATTTAACCAGGACATGCGCGTCGGGGTCTGCCTTGAAAAAACCAACAGTTGTTTGACCATATCTGAAGAGCGTTGCGCAGAGTTGATGATGACATCGGCAAATTCGCGGAGTTTTTCGCCGGCGCCGTCTTCATTTCGTATCATTTGAGCGGTAGGCAGGATGACCGCGAGGACATTATTGATATCATGTGCCACTCCGCCTGCGATCCGTCCAATTGATTCCATCTTTTGAGCTTGTATGAGTTTTTGTTCAGCTTGCTTTCTTTCGGATATGTCCGTGATCACCAAGAGATATAGAATTCGCTCTTTTGATTGGAATCGATTCCCTTTCAATTCCACCGGGAACGATGAACCGTCTTTTCGAATGTTAGAACCCTCCATCGCCGAAGCAACATCTTTTTCGGCCAGCACAAATACCTTTTCTAGAAAATGCGAATCTGCTCCGTCCAACAGATCCTGAAAGGGACGCCCAAGCAACTCGCTTGCCGTATAGGAATGCATGGCGAGCCCGGCTGAGTTGGCGTCGACTATTTTACCCCGGCGATCGATGATAAAGAGACCGTTGGTGGTCGATTCAAAAATACTCCGATAGTGTGATTCGCTTTCCTGCAGGGCAATTTCTTTTTCTTTTTCCTGGGTAATTTCTCTCATCGACCCGATAATCTGTATCGGTTCACCGACCGGAGACTTGCGGAAAACTTTTTCCCGGCTCAAAAACCATCGCCATCGGCCGTCTTTGTCAAGAAACCGGCTTTCAGAGGTAACCATAAGCTCTGCAGTATCGTGTTTCCACCTCGGAGAGGGGGCAATTTCAACGGTTTGATTTGGGTCATGGAATCCAAGATATTCGGCCAAGCTGCGGTTCGTGTAGGTAATATTGCCATGCTGGAGGTCATAGACATATAGTAAATCCGGTGTGGAACCGGCAATAGTACTCATCAGTTGTTGGCTTTCGTGGAAGGCCTGTTCGGCAATATGCCGTTGGGTTACATCTCTGATCATTGCAATAACGCCGATCACCTCTCCGGAAACGCTTCGGTGCGGACTGTATGAAGAAGAAACCCAATGCATCACTCCCGCCGTATCTTCATATTGGAAATCGGGAGCGACGCAGGGTTGACCTTCGAGCGTCTTCTTGATCAGATCAAGAAGACCGGCCGTCTGCAAATGAGGGAAAACGTCGGACGCTCGCCGGCCCAAAACCTGCGAAGAACGCAGACCCGTAAGTGTCTCCATGGAATGATTCCACAGCCGATATCGCAATTCGCGATCGTAGACGACGATGCCTTCAGCCGCACTCTCCAGAATCTCGCTGTGCAATAGATGCAATTCCCCAAGATGTTCGCGGCTTCGGGCGAGTGCTTTCTGTGTCTCACGCAACGCTGAAATGTCGCTCAGCGTACAAAGCAGGGACCCGAAATTTCCTGTCGAATCCAACAACGGCGTCACATGCACAAGAAACCACATCGGGCGTTTTCGAATACCTTCGAGACCTATGATCACATCCCGGATGGGTCTTTTCCGTCGAAGGGATTCCGCGATTGGCAGCTCACTCATGTTGACTTCCGATCCGTCCTCCCGAATTGCCTTCCACGGCATTTCTGCAAATGAACGGTTCAAAAGATCCGATTCCTGCACTCTGAGCATGGAGAGAACCGTGGCGTTGCAGAGCTGAACGTGGCCCAGCCCATTCAACACGAGCAGTCCAACAGGCAGATTTTGGATTAGGATCTTAAAGGCAGCTTCCGAACTGCGAATGGAGTTTTCTGCATGGACCCGTTCGGTAATATCAGACATTGCGCCGATCATTCGATCCGGTTGTTTCTGTCGTTTCAGAACGAACCCGCAATCTTCAAAATAGCGGTACAATCCTGATTTGGTGAGAAAGCGATACTGAACAAGATACTGCCCGCCCGACTCCAGGACGTTTGTCAGTTGGGCAAGCACCCGAGGACGATCTTCCGGATGGATAAGAGACTCCCATCGGCTAAGGTCCGTTTCTTGGAATTCAGCATCGCTATATCCGGTCAGTTCATGAATGGATCCAAACCAATCAATACGACCCGTCGAAACATTGTAATCATAGACGAGTTGACCTGTTTGCCGACTAAGCAACTCGAATCTGTCAAAGCGTGCATTTCGAGGGTGAGGGTTCCCCGTACGAGGCTTCCTGGCACGTCGTTTTGTTTTCTTACCTGCT
>JAGQUY010000634.1 GCA_020438245.1 Bacteroidota bacterium | reverse complement strand
TTGCGATGGCCTGTTGTCCTTTACATGGTCGTGATTCTGGTGATGGTTTATGAAGCATTCTATCGGTGGCGTTTATATCCAACCGGACCTGCCTATCTGGCCATGTCGGGCGCGTTCCTTTTTGCCGTCTCGGACAGTCTGCTCGCTGTCAACCGATTCGGAAAGCCATACCGATTTGCACAAGTTTCGATTATGTCAACCTACTATGTCGCTCAGTGGCTGATCGCGCTGTCGGTATGAAAGAATAGCAATGATCTGCATGGCAGTCCTTTTCGCCCTCTTGTTCGCAGAGGAAAAACACGCGACGGTCGAAGGAAAAGTCAGTTATCTGAACGGAGCGGCTGCAGCCGGTGTTCAGGTCATTTTGCAGTTGGAACAATGCGACTGTGCATCGTGCACGGATCCTGCCGGATGCACTTGCTGCCCAGGTTTGACTCTGACCCTTACCTCAACGGAGGGATGGTATACCATTTCCGTTCCCGCAGGAACGTACAGCATGAAGGTGAAGGCTCAATCGGGCAAGCCGTATCGTGAACAAGGAATCGAACTGAAACAGGGAGTAGTCGTTGTTCGGAATATTCAACTCAACTAACATACCCGGAGGACTTCATGAACTACACGCGACGTGAGTTTCTTACACTGGCATCGTTGGCACCTCTTGCCCTGTGGCCGCGCCGTTCCACGGTTTTTCTGCCGGAGGGTCTCCAATCTCTTCGTGGCGATGTCGGCTTTTATACGGAACGCGGCGGAACCATTGGGTATTACGTAACCTCCGACTTTCTGATCGTCGTGGACTCGCAGTTTCCGGACACGGCAGAGCACTTCGTCCAACAAATTCAGTCCAAGAACAGCCGAAATATTGACATTCTCTTCAATACGCACCACCATGGCGATCACACGGCCGGCAATTTTTTTCTTGGACCCATGTCCGATGAAATCGTCGCCCACAAAGACGCCGTTCGGCTTCAACGAAAAAGGTACTCGACCGGAGAAAACGCAGACAAACAGGTTTATGCGGACACGACGTTTGACGAGCCTTTCACGGTTGACACGGGCTCTGAACAAATAAACGCCCGTCATTTCGGTCCGGGTCACACGGGCGGAGATGCCATCATCCATTTTGAAAAGGCCAACGTGGTTCATTTGGGTGACCTCGTGTTCAATAATGTTTACCCGGTGATAGATGTGGATACCGGTGAGGCATCGATACCGGGATGGATCACGGTATTGGAGAAGGCCGTCAAGACGTATCCGTCGGACGCACTATTCATTTTTGGGCACTCCGTTGACGATCACGATGTGACCGGTTCCACCGCAGAACTGCTTCGTATGCGCGATTATCTTACGGCGCTCGAGGAACATGTTCGCAAACAGAAAAGAGCGGGTAAATCGGTGGACGAAATCGTCAATGCCGGATTTGTGCCTTCGTTTGGACATCTTAAGGAACGCTGGAAGGGAGCCTTCCGCCACAATATTGAAGCGACGTTCAAGTCGATCGATGAATAAGAAGATGCCCAAATCCACCGTCTCTTCCTGGAACGAATCGGTCGACGGCCCAGTCTCGGAAAGCGCGATGAGAATGAAAATCGAATCGCTTGGATATTCGGTTCATCGTTATGTCTATCCGCCGGGCACGATGTTTCCCGAACACACTCACGGAGTGGATAAAATCGATGGGGTTGTGTCGGGACGTTTTCAAATTGTCCTGGAAGGAACAGCGCACGATCTGCGTGCGGGTGATTGGATCGTTGTGCCGGCCGAAGCGCTTCACAGCGCCAAAGTGATCGGCCATGAACCTGTAATCAGTTTGGATGGAGTCAGAAAGAAATGATGAGAAAAATGAAAATTGATATTCCGGAACGATCTGTAAAGGTCTCGGCTCTGTGGGCCGC
>JAGQUY010000633.1 GCA_020438245.1 Bacteroidota bacterium | reverse complement strand
TGGGCCATCACGGCTCCGAGAGGAGAACGGGGCACTTCGATGGCCAGATCCCATTGCCGTTTGTGTCCGGTGTCTACGACCGTGCACTCGGGCGCACGGCCGTTGCCATTGCCCACGAGGAAATGTGCCACGTCCTCAATGGGTTTTTGGGTTGCCGATATGCCGATGCGGGTAATGGGTTTCTCCGCGTTGGCCTGAACACGCTCCATCGTCAAGGCAAGATGCGAACCGCGTTTGTCGCGGACGAGAGCATGGATTTCGTCAACGATCAGCGTGTGAACCGACTTCAGCATCCGTCTGCCGCTCTCGCTCGTGATAAGCAAGTACAGTGACTCGGGCGTCGTGACAAGAATATGCGGGGGTTTTTTGATCATGGCAGTGCGCTGGGAGGCCGGCGTGTCACCCGTGCGCACCATTACATCGATGGATACCTTGGGAAGGGCCATCGAGGCCAGCTCTTCGGTAATGCCCGCAAGGGGCCTCTGAAGATTGCGTTCGATGTCGTTACTCAGGGCTTTGAGGGGAGAGACGTAGACGATCTGTGTACCCGGCATGAGCGATCCGGCAAGACCCTGCCTCAGCAGATCGTCGATGACCGTGAGAAACGCAGCCAGCGTTTTTCCGGAGCCGGTCGGAGCTGCGATGAGAGTGTGCTTTTGGGAACGAATCGCCGGCCAAGCCTGTTCCTGCACGGGCGTTGGAACGGTGAATTCCTTCTCAAACCAGTTCGAGACGGCTTCATGAAAGAGTTTCAGGGGCATTGGCTAAAATAGAGCATTCGAGGGATAATGGGCAATTCTTATTATTAATATTTATTATTGTTTTTCTTGTTCATCGCCGGATTCGGACTTAATTTTTTACCATTCGTCAAGATGGGAGTATATGGCATGAACATCAAACCCAACCCTTTCGACCTTCACACGGTAACGCCCTATCTTGTAATTCCAGATGTGACCCGACTGATAGACTTTCTCAAAACGGTCTTCGATGCCACGACTCGGGGCGAACCCCACCTGGACGGAAAGAGAATTTCTCATGCAGAAGTTAGGATCGGAGATTCGGTCATTATGATGGGTGAGCCCCTTGATCAATCGGATGTCCGGCCTGCGACGTTGCATGTGTACGTTGATGATTGTGATCAACGTATGAAAAAGGCCATCGAAGCGGGTGCTTCTGTTCTTAGGGAGCCTGGAGACATGCCGCACGGGGATCGGATAGGAGGCGTGAAAGATTTTGCCGGAAATCAGTGGTGGATGGTCGAGCACATTGGAAAACAATCCGCGCAGCCTATTCCATAATTACAATATTCAGATTCTTCAGAAGATGGAGTTTGTTCTTTTCGGAGATCTCCCCAAGTTCCTTCACAAACCGCCGGTTATCAATCGCCCGGATCTGATCGACCAGGACATCAGACGGTCTCGACAGTCCCGCTTCATTTTTCTTCAAATGAACTCTCAATAAATCCGACTGCGGGTTAACCTGCGTCGAAATGGGACAAACGATCGTGCTTGGATGAACAAGATTCAGCGAATTGGTCTGGATGACCACCACGGGGCGAACTTTTCCGGGTTCCGTGCCGAAACGGGGGTTCAGGTCGGCGGTATAGACAAAGAACTTCCGGATTTTCATTCAGGCAGTTCGTCTTCGATGCGTTCGAAGTCGTGAAGCGCCTCCAGCGAGGATTCGTACACCGCCTGTGACTCGCGCACGAGTTGTTCCTTGG
>JAGQUY010000632.1 GCA_020438245.1 Bacteroidota bacterium | reverse complement strand
TAACAAAAAAATTTCCAATTATGACGTATGGAGAAACGCCGTCAGTACGCACCGAGGACTGGAAGTTGGAATGTTTTGGAGACGTGGCATCCAGATTGGTAATTACTTGGCAGGAACTTTTGGAAATGCCACGGGTTGAGGTCGTGGCTGATTTTCATTGTGTTACCCGGTGGAGCCGCTTGAATAACGTTTGGGAAGGTGTATCCCTTCTTGAACTGTTAAACCGTATTGAACTGAAATCGACTGTTACTCATGTCACCCAGCATTGCTATGGCGGCTATACGACCAATGTTTCTCTCGACGCTCTGAAAGCCGAGGATGCGCTGCTGGCATTTAGACATGACGGGCGTCCTCTGGAGCCCGATCATGGAGGCCCCGTTCGCATGGTATTGCCAAAACTATATGCATGGAAAAGTGCCAAGTGGGTTAGCGGTCTAGAATTTTTGTCTTCCGACCGGCCGGGCTTTTGGGAGCGCAACGGGTACCATAATCAGGGCGATCCGTGGCGGGAAGAACGATACAGCGACGGCTAACCATCGAAACAAGTCCGTAATTTGTGCGTAATCGGTAGCACGCCGGCCTAACCGTTTTCAGTTAACATCAAGTAGAGGTTAGAATATGAAATATGCTCTATCGGGGTTGTTCTTTTTCACCATTTCTCTCGCGGCTCAAACGATGGATTTTGAAGAGTACGATCCTCCATCGAGTCTTGTCGTTCCCGAGCATCCGACCACCCGTGCGAAGTTTCCATTTATCGACGTTCACAATCATCAGTTCAGTTTGCCTGATCAAGAGTTGAGCGAGATCACACGGCCGATGGATTCTCTCAATATGCGCATCATGGTAAATCTGAGCGGAAGGGGTTTCAAGCGCATCACGTTGAAAGACGGGAGTACCCAGTACTCATTGCAGGATGCCGACTATCTCAAGCGATCGGTGATGAATATCAAGAAACAAGCACCCGGGCGAATTGTGGTATTTTCCAATGTTGATTTCAGCGACTTCGGAACCCCCGGGTGGACGGAACGTGCCGTTAAAGCACTTGAAGTTGACGTGGCAAACGGAGCCAAGGGACTGAAGATTTACAAGTCACTTGGATTCAATGTGACAGACCCTCAAGGCAATCTGGTGCGCGTGGATGACCCGCGCATCGATCCCGTGTGGAAAAAGTGTGGTGAATTGGGTATCCCGGTGCTGATCCATACCGCCGAACCCTTTCAATTCTGGCAACCCAAGGACAAGAACAATGAACGCTGGCTTGAGCTGAAACAACGGCCGGAACGCTATCGCGATCCCAGCAAAGTGCCTTCATGGGAACAATTGATTTCAGAACAACACGCCGTGTTCAAAAGACATCCCAATACGATCTTTATCAATGCACATCTGGGCTGGATGGGAAATGATTTGGCCCGTCTTGGACAACTGTTTGACGAGTGCCCCAATGTGTATTCAGAAATTGGCGCAGTCTTGGCGGAGTTGGGTCGTCAGCCCCGTACGGCTCGTTCCTTTTTTATCAAGTATCAGGATCGAATCATGTTCGGAAAGGACTCATGGAATCCGTCGGAGTACAACGTCTACTTCCGTGTGCTGGAGACCGAGGACGAATACTTCGACTACTACAGGAAACGTCACGCATTTTGGAAGATGTATGGGCTCGGACTGCCCGACGATGTTTTGAAGAAAGTATACTACAAGAATGCACTTCGGGTCATTCCAGGGTTGGATGCATCCGGATTTCCTGAATAAGAAAACTGTTTTAACTGAAGAAAGGAGTTTTCATGAAGACCAGATTGCTCTTATTGATTACACTGACCGCAACAAGTTGGGCTCAGGATAAACCGCTTGCCAGTCCCCATGCCGTATTGACTCAAACGGTCGGGCTCACCGACATTACAATCGAGTATCACCGGCCGGCGGTAAAGGGCAGAAAAGTCTGGGGAGGCCTTGTTCCATTCGGTGAAGTTTGGAGGACCGGAGCGAACCAAAATACTAC
>JAGQUY010000631.1 GCA_020438245.1 Bacteroidota bacterium | reverse complement strand
GAAACCGTCAAGAGCGTGTCAATGTTCTGATCCCAAGTCAGCGTGGCGATTTGATCACCACCGACTGCAATAAGATTCGACGGCGCTTTGGGCCCGTACTTCACCTGGATGGCCAGGTTGTTGTGAACAAAGACGGGATCGTCCAAAGAAATGGTGAAGCCGTCACTTCCGTCGGTATTCTGCCATCCGATAGTTGCAGTTTTATCAGAACCGTTCATATCCAGATATTGGTAAACGAATCTTCCGTCCGGATATAAAATGACCTGAAATGTATAGTTGCCGGTGCCGCTATACGGGGGAATGACGTAAAATTGAACAATCAGACGGGTTCCGTCGTAGTAGTAATAAACATGACTGGCCGAGCTGTTTCCCAAGTTCAGATCATTCCAGAACGGGGCAATCATTTCCTGCTCACCTGCATCCGGAAGACCGTAGTTGCTAAATGCCGACGATTGATTATAGAAAGTAATGAAGCCGTTGGAACAGACCCTGAAAGAATCGTACATCGCTCCATAGTATGGGAAACTGAAGCCGATCGGAAAGGGGCCGTCGTTTGCATCGTCACGCCCATCCAGACCGATTATTCTTGTTCCGATGCTTTTTATGTCCGTCCAATTGAAAGCAATTCCACCTTGGTCGCTGCTTGTCCAGGAATACCCAAACGTATCGCCGGATTGAGCATTCAACCTGCCGGAAAGTGCCGTCACAATCAGTGCGCTCAGTATGCTCGTAGCTATCGTCCTCATTATTTTCTCCTTCGTATCATATATAAATCTTTGCAGTTCTTGCCGTGCCTTGAAAAGAGACCGTGTCGAACCGTCTGCATTAGAAGTTAACTTTTAAAGAATTAGTATAGTGTAGCAGATAAAAACAAGCTGTGACCTGAATCACGCATTGGGAGGATTATCACAAGCGGGAAGTGTCAACCAAAGGCCGGTTCCTAGTCAGGAGTCGGGAAAACAGGAGGGGCGCCAAAGCTCCCTTTTTTGCTCTTGCTTCCAGTCAGACTCAGGATGGCCATAGAAATACCTGTTCCAACAATGATTCCGGCCGCTATGTAAATAGGATACTTTTTTCCTCGATCTTCCCTTGCCACCTGTTCCTCCTGATCCTTCTGATACTGGTCCATCAGGATACTTGGAGGTATTACGGTTGTGGATCCCAAACTTACGGGTATTCTCTCCTCCGGCTTTAGAATGGATTCTCGATATGCATTCACCGCCACCGTTAACCCCTTCAAGCTATCACCTCCCGAATCCGGCTGAGCCGATATCCCGGCAAGTTGCGCAATAAGCTTTACGGCCGGACCATGTCCTGGAAATCTTTCCATTGCCAAGGCTGCGTAATGAAGGGATTGATCTTTATACTTCTCATCGTTTCGAAGTTTGTACATCCTCTCCGAGACCGTCGCAATATCAAAATACACACTGAACAAATCCACCGCTTCGGTCTTCTTTTTCGCAGCCTCAAGCAGCTGAAGCAACGCGAGGGAGTCCTGATGTTGCACTTTCTGGATGTTGCCAAGGTTCTTGTAGGATTCATACAAATCTCGATACGATTTTTGACCTTTTATCAACAACGCATGACCCTCTTCATACCTATTAGGATTTGCCACGTCTTGTATGGTCAGGACGCCAACCTGATAATCCGACGTTTTGTAGTCCTTGTCTTTCTCCTTGGCCTTTTCAAACCATTCCTTCACGCCGTCTTCATTCTGTTTTGCGGCCTCAAGAATCATGAATTGAGAATAGACAGGAAGATACCACGGATCCTGCTCAGCGATCTCCTTCAGAACGGCAACACTGAGATCCGAGCCTGAGGTCTCGTAACTTGTCATTTTCCCTTTTTCATCCAACTTATAAAATGTTACCTGCCCCATCTGCTGGTAAATCATCGCCAGTTTGAACTTGGCAGCAACGAGCCGGGGATTATGCGTTACGATATCCTCAAAAATATGTCTGGCCGTTTCGATGTCTCCTTTTCTCCTGAGATATTCCGCCGCGTCATAACGCTCGGCATCGGAAAGTTCTGCATACGCATTGCCCCCGAGGGCAACCACAAGATCTTCGCTTTCTTTGAGCAAAATCGGGCCCGAGGAACAGCCGCTCAACAGGACGGCAACTAGATATACGGAACAAACGACTTTCATGAACAACCTCTTATTTGACAAGGATCATTTTTCGGTTTTGGGTCAAGCGAATACCGCCTATCGTCTCTAAACGTACACTATAAATATAGATACCTGAAGCTACGCCTCTGCCTTGATCGTCCTTGCCGTCCCATACAGCAGTATGAGAACCGACTGGTCGCACTTCTCCTTCTATCAGAGATCGGATGCGTTGGCCAAGAACGTTGTAGACGGTCAGCGTCACTCTTGATTGCTGAGGCAATGCAAACGGAATCTGGGTCGAAGGATTAAAGGGATTGGGGAAATTTTGTCCAACTGTGAACTGGGCGGGCAGATGTCCTGCATCCTCTGACGTTTTTGACAAATAAGCTTCAGTTCCGACCTGAAGCCGGAACTGTTGCTCACCGTCCCGGTCAAAATGGATTCTTGGAATTTCACCGTTCGTGTAGAACACATTGCGTCCCACATCGTAAATCCGCATTGTCCAGCCTTCCCTGGCTAATTCGAAACTCAAATCCAACTGGACATCCAAGTCCTTCATCGTGGAAAAAATCGCAAAATCAATAGTCACGCCGTCCGGTGAGTCCGCCAACATGGCATGGCTTCTCTTCAATCCATTCTTGAGAAAATAAACGGACACACGATCCCCGGGAGCAACCGGTTCAGGCTCCTCTAAATCGGTATCAGAATCGCCCGTTACTGAAAGATAATTCCATCGGTCGGGATAGGTGAGACCGTTCTTCTGGGCCGTGGCCATAAGCTTGATACGGATCTTCTCGTCGGCAACGGCCTGTTGAGCAAGCTTTCCGGTCGAAATACCGCCCGGGGTCATAGTTAGTGTCAGGTTCCCAGCGGTCTTGTTATAGAATGCGTATCCGCCAAATGGTTTCATGCTCGTGACCCTGCTCCAACCGCCTACCTCGGTGCCGGTGCCACTGTAAAGCCACGGTCCTGAATACTCGGCGGTCGTGGAGGCGGCAATAGCAAAGGTAAAGGGAGCTCCGACGAGATTCCAACCCGGCACCAGCGTCACTTGAAATCCGGAGATCGGATTGGTTGTCCCTGTTGTCGCTCCAATTGGTACGTCAACCCCGCTGTTGTGATAGAACCAAACCGCCTGGCCCGGTAGAAGAGTACTGACCTGCGAAGGCGTCGGGTCTCCATTGTAAGCTGCAAACTGGCTGGAACTTACGTTTGGGAACAAGGAACCGATATTCTTGTTGTCCAGATCGGCAGGAACCGAAATCAGACGCCACCTTTGCGAGGTAACGCCGGTCGCATATTCCGAACTCACAATCGTGCTGGTCAATTGTGAAAATGTGACTCCGATACTGACTGTGTCGCTGTAGGTCGTATTCCCCGCGTTGTCGCGCGCCCGGACGAATACCGATATTCCTCCAAGCCCAGCCGCCGAAGACGGCGTTTGTCCGGTATACAGGTCTCCGGATCCGGCCATGGCCGTGGAGTCGTAGTTTCCCGCACCGGTGCGATAAAAGAGGAATACGGAAGCAATTCCTCCGTTGTCTGTTACCGTGGCGCTCACGGCAGCAGCAGAGCTCTGGGCGGTCGATGATGGAACGGAAAGACCTGAAATGGTCGGGCTGAGCCCGTCCACTGCGACGGTGATCGCAAACGTATCAGAAACCGACGCTTGACCGTCTGTGGCGCTGACAATCACGTTGCCCGTTCCGGTAAAACCCGTGCCGCCGGCCGTATACAGAGAGTCGTTGGAAATCGTGGAAGTAAACTGCGCAGGATTCGTTTGAACAGAAAAACTCAAGGTTGGATCATCGGGATCGGTGAAAATATGACTTAAAACGCGATGAAAAGTCTTCGGGTAATCCTGCACAAGGTTTGTATCCAATATCGCGACATTGAGAATCGGCACATTATTAAGCGTCGTGTCGTTCGCCGTATTAGACACGCCCGAAACGCCAAAATTGCCAACGGCTTTGACTCGATAGAAGTAAACTGTCTTGGAGTTCAAACCGGTGCTTGAGTAGGTAGTGGTTGGCACGTCGACCGAATCAATCTGGGAAAATCCCGACGTTCCTGAAAGTGATCGAAAAATTTGATACCGAACCGGAACTCCGCTTGATGCCGACCAACTTAGATCGATTTGCGATGTTGAAACGGCCGTGGCGCTCAACCCGGGCGGCGTACCAGGGGCAGAACCTGTGACCGTTACCGTGGTCGTGCGCCGATGAAGGGTCAATGCCGTTGCTGCGGAATTGGAAACGGCACAACTGTACACGCCGGCATCGGATACCTGGACAGCGTTAATCGTATGCGTGCTTCCGGTAGCGCCCGCAATATTCGATCCGTCCTTTTTCCATTGGTACTGATTATTTGCACCACCCACCGTCGTGGTGAGAGTTTGCATGGTACCTTCTGAGTATGAAACGCTCGAATAGCTGTCAATCGAATCTTGCGGACTATACGTGAAGGAAGTAACTCCGAGATTAGGTTCTATGTCCTCAAACGTAAAACGGTTTCCCTCCAACTTCAGACCCGTTAAGGTGCCGATCCCCGACAAATCGGGAAATACTTCAAGACGGTTGTTTTGAACTTCCAACTGCTCAAGGCTGGTAAGATTCGTAAACGTGACCGGCACAGAGTCTGTCAGCAGGTTATTACCAAGCGTTATTGAAGTCGCTATGGTCAGATTCCCCATGGTCTCGGGAATTATG
>JAGQUY010000630.1 GCA_020438245.1 Bacteroidota bacterium | reverse complement strand
AGTTATCCAAACACGTGAAAAGCCTCGGCCAAAAGCCGGGGCTTTTTCATTTGTTTGATGGAGGTTTCTTCTGATCGACAAATACTCGTGCGATGAAGAACAAAACGCCGCCGGTCACGGCGGACAGAATCAGCCATAGCACTTTGTTTGTCAGTGGTACAAACGAGAGGAGGAAAGGACCCCGTTCGAACTCTAGCAGTGAGGTCAGCGGCGAAAATCTCCATTCCAGGTAAAACCGATTATTGATGAATACGTCTATACCTTTGCTCAGGTAGGTCCATTTTACGATGTGATCGAAAGAAAAAATTTCACCAAGGTTGAAGTACAGTTGATGAACGCAACATACGATCACCACGGGAAGAGCGATCCATCGTGTGCGCGTCGAGATGTTCTTCCACCAAAAAGCGACAGGTAACAGGAGAAAGGGGATGATCATCATGGTATATCTGGGGCCAAGGCAGAATCCTGCGTGCCAGTCATTGTAAGCAGAAATCACTCCGATCACAGTGCCCGTCATGAGTGAAAGGGGAAGGGCCAAGGTTCGTTGAATGCGATGCAGATTTCTCCAGAGCAGAAGGCCCAGAACAGCAGCAGGGCAAAACCATACAAGACCTTTTCCGGCACCCAGGAATAGACCATAAAAGTTTCTCCAGAAAATAACAGACCCGAACGTAACCCACTCGACTCGGTTGTGCAAGGACAGACTCCGTCCTGTCTCGAAAGCGTCACCAAACCGAATCCAATTGAAGCTACCCAAGATCGCAAGACCAATCAGTAGTCCGGCAGACCAAAGTAGCGGTGCCTTTCTATCTCCTCCGGCCATTCGTACGATATACCAAAGAAAAAAGGGTGCACAAAGAATGGTAAGGGTGTGTGTATTGACGGCTAGACCCAGGCTTAAACCAGATAAGATCCACACCCATGATTTTTGGCTATTGAACTTTCCGCCAACTGCCGCATCTGCCATAACCAGGCCTTTAAATGAAACCAGGACAAGAAGTACTGCAAGGGGTTCGCTGAACAAGGTATTTGCATAGTTCCAGAAAACGGTGCCAAATGCAAAGAGGAGGCTCGTTATGAAGGTTGCATCGACCGATTGAGTCATTTTGAAAGCAAGACCATAATAAGTCAACACAACGAGCGTCGTTATAAGAATATTGAAAAGGGAACAAATAAAGCGCAGTGCGTGAGGCTCCGGATTTGGATCCTCGGTATGATTGAGAATTTTAACCAGACCGGCATCCACATAGTGGCTGAGTGGAAGAGAAAACCCATCGTACCATCGAGATGAGTTAATCCAACGCGCGGCAAAAATAAACGGTACGAGCGCTACGGATTCGCCTGGGGGGTATACCGCATAGAGAACGGAGTCTTTTCCTGTGGCCACGCCAAATCCGGGCCAGGACTCCATGTCTGACGAAACACCGAAGCCATTCCCATTGGCAAGGTTTTGAGCCACTCGAAAAACCACTTCTGCATCCGGTGCTCTGATTCCCCCATAAGATGTCAAACCGTAAAACGCGAAACATAGCACGACGAGGATCAAGCGGGGGTACGATTTCATGTGACTTGAATAGATTACCTTTTTGATGGAGACGGGGTTCGCTGGAGCTCATCAATGGCCTGCTGAACCGTGATCCGCAAAGTGGGTTCCTCACTCAGGAAGGTCAGGGATCGTTTGAATAGATAAAACGCCTGCTGCCGGTCTCCAAGCGCTCCTGCCACGTAACCTCTCGCATAAAACAACCGACCATAGTAAGTCTTGAAGAATCTAGCCATGCGGTCCATCGGAATGCTGCCGTCGAATCCTCTGAAAGACAGATCCGCAGGATCCAGAGCGGTTAA
>JAGQUY010000629.1 GCA_020438245.1 Bacteroidota bacterium | reverse complement strand
CCCAAGGTGCCGTCCAGAAAAATTTTTACACCACCGATTCGCAGACGATCATCCCCAAAGCCGCTTTTTAGTCCCAGCGAAATCAGATGATCAAGGTATCTGACGGGAAAATAAAAAGTCACCCGGATATCCAGGTCTCCCTTTGCATTCAGAAACTGGTAGGCTTCGAAATCATCTATCGACTCCATACAGTGAATGCTGCATAGTCCGTTTTGGAATGCGAGAGATTGATATTTCCTGAGAATATGAGCACGATCCTCGATCGATGGTTTGTCCCACACATCCCAAACGAGACGCCGAGCTTCCTCCTTGATAATTCCGGTCGGTTGACCGTCTGCACTTTTGATAATTTCCCCGTCATTTCCAAATACCGTCTGACTTGTAATGCCGGCCAATTCAAGTGCTCTTGAGTTGACCCAGGAAGTGTGGGCATCCCGCGCATCCAGACAAACCGGGTTGTTGGGAGCTACCTTATCCAGATCGTGCCGAGACGGATACAGCGCAGGAAGCCATACATTTTGGTTCCATCCGCTACCCTTGATCCATGAGCCCGCTGGCAATTGCAACGCCTGCTGTTTTACCAACTTCAGGCAGGCTTCCATCGAGCTTATCCCGTTGAAATCCAATTCTTCCTGTTTCAAACAGTGTTGAAGAAAATGGGTGTGCGCATCGATGAATGCGGGCAGCACAAATCCACTTTCCAGGTCGATTTGTTCGGCCAATGCGTATTTGCGATCGAGGTCTTCCGTCTTACCAATGTCAACTACAAGACCGCCGAAAACAGCTACCGATGTGAGGTGCACACTCGGCGATAATTTCATGTTTCGAAACACAGTAAGCTTCATGATGGAATATGGCTATTGAGGCTGTCAGTATCAATTGGGAAAATGAATGGGCTGATTCAAGCAATTTTCCACCTTGGTGGAGGAAGGTGTAAACCCCGGTTTACACATTTCTTTGGATCAGCAAATTTACGGATTGACAACGCGATCGATTTGTATTATAGTGACCCACGATTTAGACACCCCGCCCCGACAACATCTCTTTATGGGGCATTATAAAAAGCCGACTTTGAATCCCTTCTGAGACTCGGCACCCGTTTGAGCAAAATTTTCTGAGCGGTCTTTCAAAAAGAATTCGGATTGAAATAGGTAAGGCTGAAGTTTTTTCCTGTTAAATAATTCTACCCTATTCACCAAAAAGGAGGAGTGAAATGCACTTCTTTTACTCATGGCGCCGAAACGTCGCGCTGATTCTTACCTTGGCTCTGCTTGCTGTCGCTGGCTGCGACAACAATAAGAGCGACAAATCTCAAGATGAATATTACGCCGAAACACCAACCGGAACGCCGATCGAAGGGCAATACATTATTGTTCTGAAGCCTAATCTGTCAAAGAGCACAGCTCAGATGGCCACAGAAATGGCTGCAACATATCAACTAGAGAATGAATTCGTCTACGGCACCGTTTTGAGCGGATTTGCTGCAAAGGTACCGGCAGAAAGACTGAATGAGTTGAAAAACGACTCCCGAGTCAAATATATTGAACCCGATCGTATCATTTCACTGGGTAAAGGCAAACCCGGCGGTGGCGGTGGAGGTGCATCGCAGCAAACACCGTGGGGCATCACGAGGGTAGGCGGCGCCGGCGATGGCACGGGCAAAACCGCATGGATCATCGATACCGGTATCGACCTGGATCATCCGGACCTCAATGTAGATGTCAATCGCAGTGTTTCGTTTATATCCAATGAGTCTGCCGATGATCTAAATGGGCATGGAACACACGTGTCAGGTACCATTGCAGCCATTAACAATTCGCGGGATGTAGTTGGGGTAGCCGCAGGTGCAACAGTCGTAGCTGTGAAAGTACTTAATAGACGTGGAAGCGGTTCAACCTCCGGTGTCATCGCGGGTATCGACTATGTTGGTGCCAACGGACAAGCCGGCGATGCGGCAAACATGAGCCTTGGAGGTTCGGTCTCCCAAGCCCTCGACGATGCCGTAGTCGCTGCGTCCAGCAAGGTGAAATTTGCTTTGGCCGCCGGAAACGAAAGCGACAATGCGAACAACCACTCTCCAGCTCGAGCCAACGGACCAAATATTTATACCGTATCTGCAATAAGTTCCAATGATGCATTCGCATCCTTTTCCAACTATGGCAATCCGCCGGTGGATTTTGCAGCACCCGGCGTCAGCATCTTATCCCTTTGGAAGAGTGGAGGAACCAATACGATAAGCGGCACGTCCATGGCAACACCACACGTTTGTGGCCTCCTGCTTCTTGGTGCGATCCATACGGATGGATTTGCAATCGGGGATCCGGACGGCAATGCCGATCCCATAGCCCATCGATAAAACATTCACATCCCGAAAAAGAAAAAGGCTGCCTAAATG
>JAGQUY010000628.1 GCA_020438245.1 Bacteroidota bacterium | reverse complement strand
GTGCGTTGAATGCATCGTATTTCGAGGCGTAGTGGGATCCGACGAAAAAGAAAACTAGGCTCCAGACTCCAACGTACAGAGCAACGGTTTTAAGCCATCCGATGTGGTAGGTAATCCGCACAATCCTCAACAGTCTCCAGAGATGCCAAAGAACCATGCAAACCAGCAACAGCATACTCAAATGGAGAAAAAACTCGATTCGCAGCAAACGTTGAAAGAAAATCACCGCGGGGATAAGCAGAAGATAGTGCGAGCTGCTCCAAAACGACGAGAGAACGGCTTGCTGAAAGGAAAACGAAACTCGGATTGCCTGTGCAAACGCGAACAACACAAGAGCAAGCAGCATGAAGCCGGCAAGAAACAAAAAACTAAATTGAAAAATCAATGCTTCCGGACTCCATGCAAGACCGTCCAACCAGGTTTTAAGACCGTCTGAAACGAAAAACACCGCCAGATACTCGTCAAAAATATGATGACGCTTAAGCTCATCGGCCATGATCGAGATCATCGTTGAGAGGGTCAGAGAACTTAGCAGGACAACCACCAACGCCGGCCAGATTGAAATAATCCGGCTTTCCCGGATATCTTCAAAAAACGTCAACACCTTGGTGATGGAACGAAACACAGAATTCTTGAAACGCCCGCTCTGCCGATAAAAACTGATAAAAACGATCACAAGAAACAGACCAACCAACGGGTAGGTCTTGGGGTGAATGATTTCATAGGACCCTACGGGAATGGGCTCGAACTGATCGTCACTGTACAACGCTTTCGTAATGTCGTAGGCCATCCGTTCCTGACGATCGTAGGTAACAAGCCCTGATGTGAAAACGCGGCTATCTCCGTTTGGATTGGCATAGACGTGTGAACGGTGAACGGTGTAATCGTTATACGATCGGATAATTCCTCCAGACACTTTCCATTCGTCGAGTTTCTGAAAAATATCCAAGATATACTTTGCCTGAAACTTGGTCGAGGTCGGATCACTGTAACCGTTCTGGTTGTTGGCGAATATTTGTGCGCCATAGATACAAACTACGGCACGGTTCGGCCATTTCGAAAGACTACGGGTAACGAATGTGTTGGCGGAAGGTACATCGTTGCTTCGAATGTCCAAATTGATAATGTCAACATAGTCTACATACTTGTCCTCACTTCCGAAAACAGAAGTACAAAAAATCGGTCGGGAATCAAGGTCGCGGATACTTTGCGCCAAACCGGCAAAATAGCCCAGAGCCGATCGATCGCCATAATCGGAGGAGTTGGAGATTCCCCATGCCAGAATGGAAGGGTTCAGCCGATCGCGCTGAATCATACCGGAAACATACACCTTCATTTCTTCAAGATATTTCGGATCCAGGTAATGATTTGCGGTCAATCCCCAGTTTGTCGTCTCGTAAAAAAGGAAAATACCGTACTTGTTGCAGAGTTCGATGAAAAAGGGATGAGGAGGATGGTGTTTGAAGTAGATCAAATTGGCGCCGAGTTTCTTGATACGCAGCACATCCTGCTCCATCACCGCATAAGAAACCGTATTGCCCATGCCGGGTGCGTCTTCCAAATACGTTACACCTTTGATATTCAAGGGCTGCGCATTGAACAAAATATACTGTTCATGGGCCTCGGCCCTGGCTATTCCGACAAATTGGGTAATCTGGTCAATTACTTCGTAGTCTTTTTCCAATGTAATGACCATCCTGTATCGGTACGGGTTGGCGGGCGACCAGAAAATGGGCTTCTCAACGGGAAATTGCACTTCAACGTTGGCAAAGCGAAGAATATCAATGAAGTTCTCTGTATTTAATTCTTTGATTTTCGGTATTTCCCATGCGTGTCGATAGGTCTTATACCGGTTTGTGTACACAGGGACCGGATCCTCTTCGGCGAACAGTTCGACAATATATTTGAAACGGAAATTTCTTTCCGAGACACCGGATTGAAAAGAAGTGTCTTTTTTGGTGAACGCGTAGGCAAAGTCCCGTAATCCAAGGTTGACATTGATCGTGCAACTCCTCAAGTCCGGGGCAATTTCCGAGGTGAAATTGGATTTGTCCACCGCAACCTTTGGCAGACCAAGAAAAAATATCTCCCTGAAGATTCCGCCATAGTATTTGGGATGAAGAAAGCTCTTGTACCTCGGTATGCCGCGATCGACCCTGGCTTCATTATCCACTTGAATCTCGATCAGATTGGGCT
>JAGQUY010000627.1 GCA_020438245.1 Bacteroidota bacterium | reverse complement strand
TTCTTAAAGGCCATCACGTTCATCGTCTCGACGGAGTCGGCATGCGATTCGGACAGATGAACTGTGGACTTGACATCCGACCATGCCAATTTGAATTGTTGGTAGTATGAGTCTCCAAATGGCAGCAGTCCATACTGAATATACCGGTCTCGAACAAAAGAGGCTGCTCTTGCATAGCCTGCTGATCCTGTCGCACGCCCTTCCATGGAATCAGAAGCCAGCACAATTATATCGTGGAGTATGTTTTCCCCTGACAACTTTGCCAAGGACCTTTTTGAAATCGGATCTGGGAGGTCGATCGTCGTTTTTTCATCAACCATCCGATGCTGGCCAACTATCAGAACCGGCATGAATACAAAAAAAAAGGCGGAAAGGATCCCGCCGATTTGTCCGTTTGTTTTGCTCCTCTGCATATCAGAATCGATATCCGACCGTTACCATAAAACGGTGGGTTTTGATTTTTTCCCGGGTAGTTAGCGGCACACCCAAATCGTTGTATCCGAGAAGATTGTCTGTAGTGGCTTGCTTCCACCATCCGAGGACGTATGCTGCATCGAGTTTCACTTGCGTATCCAGCAAAACGCTTATCCCTCCTGAAAGAAACCGTTTGTTGCTATTAAGGTTTTCAACACTGGTTTTGTATGGCGACGGCTCATACCGAAATCCTCCCATCAGCTTTACCCCAAGGGATGGGATCATGTATTCCGCGCCCAGCTTGATATTGGTTGTCTGACGATAGTCTCTCAAAATGGACGAGTTTATTTGCCCGTCAATATCATTAAGGTCCTCATCGAGAATTTTTGAACGAAATCTCGTTTGTGTCCAATCAATAAACTCGAGTGCACCGGAAAGCAGCAGACCCTGATACCGATGCGAAGCAGCCAGTTCGAAACGCCACGGTGAAGTGATGTGGTATTTCAGAAAATAGTCGCCGCCAATCAGGCTGTCCGGACGGGCATGATCGTAAACAAAGGTCTCGGCATATCCTGAACGCTCCTCCACGGAAAGAGACGTCGGGGCTGAAATGGTAGCGGCAAACCGGGTTGATGGCGTCAGCTTGAGTAACGTGCCAAGCTTAAGATCTACGCCGGTGTATTTAGGGGAAATGTCGAATGCCACATCCCGCTGATAGACATCAAATATCACATCCTCTTCGCTATCATCTTCAAAATATCGAACGTTGGCGTCCTGGCGTCCGGTCACGAGATTAAGGGAAGCTCCAAGGGAAACATGTTCCGTTGCATCCACCGCTCCGGCAAAAGACCATTGATTGAGACTTCCATCCAGAGTAGTCTCTTCATCTTGAAAAAATTGGCCCCCGGCTACCGCCGGACTGCCTGAAAAACGATTGTAGTCGTCAAAACTCCTGATTCTTGAGTAGCCGAATGCAAAAACGAGACTGCCCTGCACCGTTGGAACGGGAATAACCCATCCCAGCGCGTCAATATTGGTGAATCCGTTTGTTTGATTGGTTTGCGTGCCTTGATACCCGATTCGATTGGCATGGGCCGCGTGGGTAAGGCCTCCGAGCAGTTCCATTTTCCTAATCTGCGTCAAGCCTGCCGGGTTCCAAAAGACGGCAGTATAATCCTCCGCGATGGCCGCGAAAGATCCGCCCATCGCAGCGGCCCGAGCGCCCGGCCCTGATTGATTGAGAAAAGGTCGGATAGCATCTTCTGCGCTCTGCGCGTGCAGTCCCAATCCCGCAATAAAAAGAAGACCAAGAAAAAACTTCATCGTCTTATCGTTTTCTTGTTTTTGACACGACAGACGTCGTACGCTGCCCAAAGTTTCTGGTTTGAACATTCCCCTGTTTGGCAGACGCTTTCACAGATGAAGTCGCTTCAGGAAT
>JAGQUY010000626.1 GCA_020438245.1 Bacteroidota bacterium | reverse complement strand
CGAATAAACGGTCCGTTGGGAAAAAGACCCGAAACAATCATAGGTTACTCCTGTATCTGCAATTTGGTGGATCCGATGCCTTCGAGAAGATTACGCACGGATTGGGACCAGTTCGCTGAAAGATCCATGGTGGGATCGTAGTGCCACTGAATGAGCAAACCGTCGAACAAGGCAAGAATCTGACGCGCGAAGTTCTCCGGATCGACTTCGGGCTTCAAGATCGCCAAGTCTACCGCTGTTCGAACAAAGGCTCCCGCTTGTTCATTGTGTTCCCGGTACATTTTTGCCACCCGAGTTTTCACTTCGTCGTTTTCCGTGGAAATGGCCCACAGATGAAAAAAGAATTTTGAATGCGCCGCTATCTCCCTTTGCGCAAACAGGTACTTTGGATAGTCAAACAGAAGCTGATCGAGTGAACATTCTTGGGCCATTTTCATGAGTGCGCGGTCGTTTTTCTCGATCCAGGCCTCACACAACGCCAGAATCAGTTCATCTTTGCTTTTGTAATACCAATACAGCGCCCCTTTGCTGAGACCGGACACCCGTGCAATATCATCCATCGTAACAGAGCTAAACCCCCGCGATGCAAAGCACGAAAAAGCAGCGTCCAGGATTTGGCGTCTTCGGCTGTCTTCGAGGTTTGGCGATGTCGTCATTGGTTCTGCATTGTAAAATAAGCAGTTAAATATAGAGACCGACTGGTCGGTCAGCAAACTATGGATTGAATACGGTCGAATCAAGCTATTGTTCTGTTGTTTCGAAAAATAAGCATACTTCAAACGTAATTTGAAAAATCGACCGAAAAATCGTACAGTAACAGCATATCGCCTTGTTTCAATCCATTGAGCTGATACTTGTGCAACGGAAAATCAATTTCATTGGGAAAAGCGTATGAATCCGATTTGGAGAAAACTGAAAATCAAATCGGGTCAACCTGTCCTGATTGTTAATGCACCGAAAAAGCTGATATTGAAACCTTATCCCGGAATCGTATTAAGACCTGCTAGTAAGGGTGCATCGGCGGCGTTGTTGTTTGCTGAAAACAAGAAACAACTGGATCGATGGGGTAAGAAAGTGCACGGGGTACTTGAAAAGGATGCTCTTTTCTGGATCGCCTTTCCGAAGAAAAGCTCCGGTTTTCAAACCGATCTGACGATGTATGAAGGCTGGGACGTATTGAACCGTATGAAACTGGAAAGCGTTTCGCTTGTTTCATTGGATGAAAAGTGGAGCGCCTTCCGCGTGCGTCCGAAAATAGAACTAGCCAAAAGCCGCGACAAGCGAAAACCGGAAAAAACTGTCATCGCCAAGTATGTAAATTCGGAAACGCGAACCGTCAGGCTGCCGGTTGAACTGAAGCAGGTACTGTCCAAGAACAAAACGGTCATGGCAAATTTTGAGAAGTTATCCTTCACGCATAAAAAAGAATACGTGGAATGGATAGTGACGGCAAAGCAGGACAAAACAAAGATTTCTCGGTTGAAGAAAATGATTGCTCTGCTCAAAAGAGGAGCAAAAAGCCCCTTCTGACAACCGTAGTCCGGGTGAATGGCAGGTCAACCTGCGTTTTGACCGTCAGGAAACGTCGTCTCGTTATTGTCTTGTTATCTTGCTCAACTCGGCCATTCGTATCACTTTTCCTTCACGAGATGTTTCTGACTTGATGGTTCCCGAGCCGACGGCAAACCATTCCATGGTCTGTGTTTTCCCCATCGGCATCTTCATGCCCATCATGCCCATGGTGTTCTCCATTTCCATGGAAATCTTGTAACACTCAAACGTGCCCGCCGGAACAGTTACGGATTCTTTTCCTTCGATCTTTCGATGGACCTTCATTGTCATCGTGCCCATTTCCTGGCCTTTTTGGGACATATGAATGGTCATTGCAGCGTCCTTGAGGGTCTGACCGATTTGAAATCCCTGAGTCGGGATTTCAATGAACGAGCCGTCGGCCTTCATTTCCATGTCTTCCATTCCTTTGTCTTTCTTACCGGCATCCTGCATCAAGCTCTGCAGATCTATGAACAGGGTCTTACCGTCGCACTTGATCGTATACTTAACCGGTTTGGCGGCATTTCCCTTCGCATCGAAGTGATCGCTTTGCATATCCGCCTCAATGGAATTGCCGCTGCCCCTGACCTCCAGGACCTTTGTCACGGACTTACCGGTTACATTTCTTGAAGCGTTATATTCGGTCATTTCAAATTGATAACCTTTTTTGAGTGGATAGAAGGCGTCGCAATTCTGTCCGTACGCTTGAGCAATGAAAACCATTGACATCGCAGCACATACAAGCACTTTTTTCATGGTCTCTCCTGTAAAGAATGGAAACAGGCCCGCTTTGGACCTCGAGCACGATTGTTTCACACCGGAGACACTCATTGTTGCCATCGCACCAGCCAGCTCAGCA
>JAGQUY010000625.1 GCA_020438245.1 Bacteroidota bacterium | reverse complement strand
GGCTTCTCCGTGGGTTCGATTGATGTATTTTGGCGTTACACCCCAGGGGCGCCGCTTGCCTATGGTCGTGGTTGACAAATTGGAACACTTTGCGGCAAGGCCCTGGAAGGACAGGGCGAAACCCGTCATTCTGATTCAAGCAGGTATTCATGCGGGAGAAATCGACGGCAAGGATGCGGGGCTCCTGTTGCTTCGCGACATGGTGATTCACGGTAAATATCCGGAGATACTTAACGACGTGACGATCTTGTTCATGCCGATTTTTAACCTCGATGGCCATGAGCGCATGAGTGAGTACAATCGAATCAATCAAAACGGTCCCAAGGAGATGGGTTGGCGTGTGACCGCCCAGAACTTGAATTTGAATCGGGACTACATGAAGGCCGACTCGCCGGAGATGAGGGTTTGGCTGAAAATTTTTCACCAGTGGCGACCGGATTTTTTCATCGACTGTCACGTGACCGATGGTGCGGATTATCGCCATGTCGTAACCTACGCCATGGATATGACCATCAATGTGGCGGAACCCCTGCGCACCTGGCAGCAGGAAAAATACCTGCCGGCGCTGCAGGCGGCCATGTCGGAGGCCGGTTTCCCGCTATCCCCGTACGTGTTTCCGGTTGACGACAAGTACTTTGAAAAAGGTCTGTATGGCGGAAACGCGCCGCCAAGATTTTCAACAGAGTATGCGGCCATAAATGATCGACCGGGTCTTCTGATAGAAACGCACATGTACAAAGACTATAAGACGCGCGTTCAAGGTACCTATCAAACACTGCTCCACACTCTTCGCATCGTTGCGAAAGACAAAGGTTCACTGAAAGAAGCTTTGATCAAGAGTGATGAATTGACGCTCAATCTGGCGGGACAGGCGATACCCGTTACTTTTCAATTGGATGGCACCAGTACAAAATTTCCGTTCCTCGGACTTAACTACCGATTTATGAAAAGCGAGTACTCCGGGGATACGATCGTGGTTTGGGAGGATGTACCGATCGATTACAATCTGCCCGTCTTCAATTCAATGTCCGCCAAAGATACTGCGGTGGTACCGTACGCATATGTGATACCGCAGGAATGGACAGACGTCATCTCCGTTCTTGAAGCGCACGGGGTTCAGATGCAGAAGCTGGATCGCGATCGGATGGTGAAAATTCAGGCTTATCACTTCAGCCAGCCTAAATGGGCAGAACGGCCTTTTGAGGGACGTTTGCGGGTTGAGTTCCAAACCACCATGGAATCAGAAGAACGCGAATTCAGAAAAGGGGATATCGTGATCCGGAATAACCAGGACGTGAACAGAGTTGTTGCGCAACTACTCGAACCAAAAGGGGAGGATTCGTTCCTTTCATGGGGATTCTTCAATAGTATTTTTGAGCAAAAGGAGTACGGCGAAGCCTACAAACTGCATTGGCTGGCTGATTCGATGATGAAAGATCCCGACACCCGAAGAGCTTTTGATGAAAAACTCAAAAACGACCCCGAATTTGCGAAAAATGCATATGGCAGGCTGAATTGGTTTTATCGCAGGTCGCCTTACTGGGATCAGGGTGTCGATCGGTATCCGGTAGGCCGGGTGATGTCCGAGCAAGATTTGTAATTTGGAGAGTGTA
>JAGQUY010000624.1 GCA_020438245.1 Bacteroidota bacterium | reverse complement strand
CACTGAGATCAAGGATTTGCTCTGCAATTCGTTCTACGCGACGCCGGATCTCGTTCATTTCCTCCACCGTGCCATCGACGGCGGTTTTACCCCTTCCCGTCACCTCCATGCTCTTTTCCGCCGACTCAACAACGAATTGCGCTTTCTCTGTCGTCTGATGGGACGTGGCAGCCAACTCCTGCGTCGTGGTCGTGGTTTCGTTCAGGGCGGAGGATTGCTCACTCATGCCTATGGCCTGTTGATCCATCGTCGCCGTAAGCTCCGAAACCAGACTGCTTAATTTGCCGACCGTGTCCCGTATCTTGTCGTTTAAGGCTTCTATTTGAGCAAGCGCCTTGATAATTACTTCATACAACTCATATACCGCGCTTTTCTCGTCAACACTTATACGCACCGTGGAAACCCCCTGACCAAGAGCTGTGCGGTAGAAACTCATGATATTGTCCACTGGATGAGCAATGGACTTGCTGAATAAATGAATAAGATAACCCATCAACAGAAACCCGATAGGAATCAAGACAAACCATGCCCATGTGAGGTGGCTCCATTTACCCAATAAGAACCCGATTAAGGTTGCCAGCCCGGCCATCGGCAGGATGATTGCCAGTAATGATTTGTAAAAACGCCTGCCTGGCGACCGCATGATCAACATCCAGACAACAGCTCCGGAACCGGCCAGAATCAGCGTAAGCCACAGAATTTGTTTATCCCACATGATGCTCTCTCCGTATCTGTTAAACTTCTTCGTTAACTATGATGTGAGACTGATCGACGAAGGCCTCCCAGTTGATCAGCGTAATTATACGATCCCCATCTGCAACCAAACCGTTCGAGAAGTTGCTCGAGGCGGTCTTGGATACCATCATGGAGGACTTGATATCTCTCTTTGGAACGCTTTTCTTTTCAAACACTTCATCCACTAGAACGCAGATCTCCACGTCCTTCCAAAAAACCACGATGAACATGCTCTCTTCTTTGACTATTTCATCGTCTGCTCCAACAAACTGCCGGATGTCAACCACCGAGTAAATGGAACCCCGTACAGTCGTTATTCCAAGGACGAAATCAGGAGTACAAGGAACCGGGGTGATCTCACTGACAGGTCGGATTTCATGAATATCGGTTGCCTCAATAGCGTAGAAATCAGACCCCAGACGAAATACAACGATATCGATCTTTTCGCCGGTATCCTCTGTGGTAACGATCTGTTTGAGTCGTTCTGCCCTCTGATTTAGAATTGCCTCCTTCGCCTGTTCGGAAACATCGCGCGTCATTAATGACGAAATCATCTTATGTACTTCTTCAAAAAGCGCCGTCGTTGAAATGGCATTCTTCTTATCCTTGGCCATCATCCCTCCTAATTGGACCACATCTTGATCATCATTCCGAGTTCGGCGACCGTCATATCGTCCAGAATTCCGACCCGATCATCCGGCAGCCGTTCGGCGAGTAGTTTGTCTGTTTGCCTCAGATACTTGTTACCCTGCACATTGTCATTCATCTTGAAATAGTTCACGGCGAGTTCGTAGTATCCCATGGCGAAGTTCTGATCGATATAAATGACTTTCTTCAGCATTTTGATCGATTCATCGTACGCGTTTTCCTCTTTAAAAATCAATCCCAACAAATAGTATGCCTCCAGAAGAAGAGAATCCGAATCAATGGCTTTGAAACAGTACGCTTTAGCCTCGGCAATCTGGTCCAGGTTCGCTTTGATATGAGCAATCATGTAGAGTGCCCGTCCATTCCTGCTGTTGAGTGCAACGACTTCATGGAAATTTTTCTCGGCTCCATTAAAATCTTTTTGCTGAAAAAGCTCGATCCCTGCCGCAAACAATTGAGACTCCGTCATTTCTGACCTGCGGTCTTCCGATGGTGCCCCTTCCCCCGCCGCACGTGGTTGAACGTCCGGAACAGGAGCGAGGGCCTCCTTCTTTTTCACAACCGTCGGTTTCTTGGGTTCTACCTTGAGCCGATCAATTTGTTTTTGGAGCATAGATAGTTTGGGTACCATCGGATGATGAACCGGCCCCGACGCAGCTTGAACCTTGTACTCCTTAAAAATGTCCCTTCTGATTCGAATGCCTGTCTTATACTGCTGTTCTTTCTTGGCAGCACTGTCCTTTCTATACATGACGGCGTCTGGATAAATCTCCGACAAGTATCGATCATAAATCAGACTGCTCGGCTCGGCATGACCAACCGCGAGGTATCCTTTTTCTTTTAAGCATTCATAAAACTTATTTACCACCTTGATTGTGGTATCCGCTTCAAAATAGAT
>JAGQUY010000623.1 GCA_020438245.1 Bacteroidota bacterium | reverse complement strand
GAACTCTTTGTCTTTCTTCTTGAAGACTTTCTTGATATAGAGCTTCTTGTCTTTATCTTCGATAATTTTGTTCAGATCCTCCAAATTGTCTGCTTGGCCGATGGATTTCGCAAGTTGTTCTGCCAGCTGGTGGGCCGCCGAAGCCACTTCGGGCTTGACCTGAGCAGCGGGTTTAGTCTCGGCTTTCACCTCAACAGCTGGGGGCTGGGCCGGCAACACAATATCGTCGTCATCCTCTTCTTCGAGCAGGGCGTCAATGCCCATATCTTCCGGCGCTTCCTCCTTGATATCCTCAATTTGAGATACGAGGTTTGACAGATCATCGGTTTTGACGACTTCCTTCTTCTCCTCGTATTTGACGTCCACGGCAGCCTGGGGTTTGGCTTTGGCCTTGGGTTCAATATCACCCGTTTCCAAAAAGGCCGTGAACATGGATTCCAAAGCACCTACGCCGACTTTGTCCTTGCCTTTTTCCAACGCCTTTTTCATGGCGTCCACGTATTCGGGCATATTGCGATCCTGATACGCATTGACCAGTATCTCCGTTTCAATCAAATCTGATTGCTGATCACGGCCCAAGTTCAGGAAGCCGACAATGACCTGCGCAACATTGACAGCCGCTCCGGTCTTGTTTTGTGACAGTGCCTTCTCATCGAGCTGCTGGATAAAATTTTTGAACTTGGATCGGGAAATCGTTTCCATCGTATTGGATTGAAAGTAGTGCTCCAATCCTTTGTAGTAGTATTCATAGGCAACAAAGTAGTTCATGGTATCCATCACTTCCGCGGGCGTAATGACTTCTTCATCACGGAAGATAAACTGAACCATGGTCCGTTGAGGCTGAATAAGAAAATTGCTCTGCAGCTTGACGGCCTGTTCGAAAACACGATGAAGTTTGGCACGGTTGAAAATCGCGGTATTCTTAAGCACCTGATACAATTCATCAAATTTCTGCCGGACCTCGGGAAGGTCATAATTAAATCGGCCGCTGGAAAGAAACATAGAGGACTCTTCCCGGATCCACTTTTCCGACTCCCGATCAAAATAATTCTTGATGAACGACGGAATATCCTTCTTCTTGATATCTTGAAGGGATATCTTTTGTTCACTTCCTATCGTCAATTTATGCAGGTTAAGCGTTATCCTGTCAAGCTCCATCACAACCATTGTTGTCTCCTAACGTTATAGAGAAAAGTATATTTATAGTTCAAGTTCTGTTCCTTCACGGGCGCCGAAGACTTCAACCGATGAGCCCTTTTCCTTCAAAAGAGCCTTCACTTTTTCAACGATGCCGTCCACAAAGGCATCGTCGTGTCCCGGATCATGATGGTAAATGGCCAGCCTCTTCACCTCGGCCTTCCAGGCGATCTCCGCCACATAGTCGTAGGGCGAATGACCCCACCCTACCTTTGTCTTGTACTCATCGGGCGTGTATTGGCAGTCGTGAACCAACAGGTCGGTACCCTTGGAAAATTGGATCACGCGATAATTATTGCTTCCCTTGTAGGTCATGCCTTCGAACTCAGGCTGTGTAGACTCCTGGATAGGATAAGGTTCGTTGTCGCTGATATAGACCACCGATTTGCTGCCGCTTTCAACCCGATAGCCAAGGGCAAAGCCCGGATGATTCAGATAAAGGGTATCGACGCGGGCTCCCGATATCTTAAACTTGCCTTCATACAAGCGTTTGAAACCGATCGACGCCGGCATGTCACTCAACTCAATCGGAAAATAGGCGCTCTTCATCTGATCTTTGATGATCTGATCCAATTTTACATCGGCTTCTTCGCAGCCGCAAATAACAAACTTATTTCCAGGAATAAACGCCGGTACAAAAAAGGGAAAGCCTTGAATATGATCCCAATGAGTGTGACTGAGCAGGATAACGGCTTCGACCGGTTTTTTCCCTCTTTTCATCAGGTCATTCCCGAGGACGCGGATACCCGAACCAGCATCAAAAATGATCATGCCGCCATCGTCTAAGGTCAACTCGCCGCAACTGGTATTTCCGCCATACCCGACGGTCTCAGGACCCGGTGTCGGAATGGAACCTCGAACACCCCAAAATTTGTATTTCATAGAGTTTTCAGTTAGAACCCAATACCTGGTGGATAGTATCGATGAGTTTGTTTGATTCAATTACCTTGGAAACATATGCATCGGCGCCCAACTGCAACGCCTTTTTTCGATCGACGTCAAAGATTTTTGCGGAATAAACTATGATCTTCACGTTTCGCAAATCCTCCGCATCCTTGATCTCCTTGCAAATCGTAAAACCATCAACCTTTGGCATCATGATGTCAAGCAATAGCAAGTCGGGTTTTTCGCGGCGAACAATGGCCATTGCGTCCTCGTTGTGTCCGGACGCCACAACCTCGAATTTACCGATTTGAACAAGAACCTTCATGGTAATGTCCATGAAATCTTTGTCGTCGTCAATAATTAAGATTTTTTTCTTCATGGGTGCTCATTGTTTCAAGAGTGTCCAGTTTGCGATAATCCGCCGCATAACTGATGTAATTTCTTGCCGTTTGTGCTATTCGTTGTGCTTCATCGTCGGTGATTTTGCGTATCGGTTTTGCGGGTACACCTGCCATCAAGGTACGCTCAGGCACTTCATACCCTTCCAGAACAACGGCACCTGCGGCAATGATGGACTCCCGGCCGATCACAGACCTGTCAAGAATCTTCGCGCCCATACCTATTAATACACGATCCTGAATTGTGCAACCGTGTACAATGGCCCCGTGTGCGATGGATACTTCACGGCCAATTACCGTCGGACATTTCTGATAGGTAACGTGAACTATTGCTCCATCCTGAATATTCGTGCGATCTCCAATTCTGATGGTATTGACGTCCGCCCGAACAATCGCGTGAAACCAAACGCTGCAATCTTCTCCGAACTCCACATCACCCACAACAATTGCGCCGGTTGCCATGAAAACGGAAGAAGGAATGTGGGGTCTTTTGAGTAAGTAGTTTTCTATCATGCAATTGCGGAGTGAAATGTTGGGCAATATAGGTAGGGGCTCAGCGAATATCAAGAAAAATAATGACCTGCGCGCGCTTGTTTGGACGTTCGTTCTTGCCATTTTGTCCGTTTTGCCCTATCATATTGCCATTCTTCATCTCAATTTAGAGGAGCGGTCATGCCATCCACTCCTGTCGAATGTCCATTCTGCAGAAGTGCGTCCGGATTTGTGTTCGTGCACGGACACTACCAATGTGAAAAATGTCGTAATGTCCTGATTCGTTGCTGTGAAGGAGAGACGTGCGATCTCCACACGGCCCAACCGACTTCGAGTAAGAATCAAGAACAAGACCGAGGATGACTTCCATGTGGGATTGGATCTTTCAGCCAGAGGCTTGGGTTGCACCCTTCACCTTGACGGTAACTTCGTTCACCGACGACCAACTGTCAACATGTTCGGTCTCGACCCACTAAACCGATTATTTTGCGTCAGCCTAACCTACCCACCAAGGAGTAACATGATGAAAAAAGTTCTTTTGGCAGGCTTGTTCTTGGCCATCAACTTGTCCCCTGTTCACGCACAGTCGACACCGTTTCTTTCGACGTCCGACATTGATATGCTTGCCAATGAACTGTCCGGCGATCGTGCCTTCGAGCATATCCGTTGGCTGAGTCATTGGCACCGGGATAGTGGCACGGAAGGCTTTTTTAAGGCGGCGGAGTATGTTGTCCAGGCGGCCAAAGAGGCCGGGCTAACGGATGTAAAGTTCGTCGATCAGCCAATGGAAGGCCCAAACTATACGGCCAAGTCCGCAGAGCTTTGGCTGACGGAACCCGACGTAATCAAACTCGCTGATCTGGGGGACCATGCGGTCGTCCTTGCCGACGGCAGTTATGATTCGGATATCGCCGCTGAACTAATCTGGGTAGGCGATGTCTCGAAGGAGGCGGTCCAAAAAATGGTTGTCCGGGGAAAAGTAGTTCTCACCGATCAAAATGCTTACCTGGCGGTCCTGACTACCGTCCGGCTGGGCGGTGCACTGGGCGTGCTTTCTTTCCAAACATCCGAAAACCGATCCCCGCTTGATTATCCCGATCAAGTTGCATGGAAGCGAATTCCCTCGGACACGATCGGCGGAAAACTCGCTACC
>JAGQUY010000622.1 GCA_020438245.1 Bacteroidota bacterium | reverse complement strand
GCAAAAAGGGAACCGCAGCTGAATTGTGTTGTCCGGTTGCGGATGAACTGCCCAGGACAAATACAAGCACGAGAAACTTCATACAAATCTCCGCTTACAGGTGAGAGGATGAATTCTTGAGGGATGGATACCCCATTAACGGATGACCTGGCTCCATGTTTCACGAAAACTTGAGATCGCCGGAACGATTTGTAAAGCGGCTACAGATAGAGCTGCGCAACCCCTGTTACGTTATCTTCCGCATATCCCTCTTCGATGGCCTTCCTGAATACCCCAAGGGCAGACTGCGAGACTGGAACGGGTGCATTGTTTGCATCGGCTGTTTCCACAATATACCGGAAGTCCTTTTCTGTCAGGTCGATCGTAAACATAGGTGCGAAGGCCCGCTTCAGCATAGATCCCGCGGCGTTTTTGACCGCCGGGCTGCAAACCGGTATGGCTGAAACAATGTTTACCGCGGTGGTTTCATTGACACCCAGATTACGCATCATGCCGAGCAGTTCCGCAAACGCAGCCAATTGGACGCCGAACAGCGCATTGACCATCAGCTTGACGGACGCACCATGGCCGGCTTGACCTGCATGATGAACGGCGCCGCCCATGTTGAGCAGGATGGGTCTGACTTTTTCCACATCCGCCGCTTCTCCGCCGACAAGAAAAATAAGCTGGGCGGCCTCGGCTTGCAAACGCGACCCTGCCACGGGCGCATCGAGGAAACGGATGCTTTTTTTGACGCAATGACCGGCCAGCTCTTTGGCCCATGCCACGGTCAGCGTCGAACTTTCAATGGCCAACGCCTTCGATGACATTCCGCCCAGGGCGCCGGTTGAATCGTCAAGCCAGACCTCTCGCGACGCGTCGTCGTCGCGTACAATGCTGATGACATATTCCGAACCTGTTGAGGCGGCACGGGGAGTGTCCGCTGCCACAGCACCCTGAGCAACCAATGGCTTTGTTTTTTCAGTGTCCCGATTCCATACCGTCACCGCGTGACCGGCTTTTAACAAATTGGCGGCCATTCGGCTTCCCATCGCTCCGAGCCCCAGAAAGGCGATTTTCGACATGTGCTACTCCTCTATGATTGGAACACTCATGCGGTGTTTCACTTGTAATTGAAAAATCGGGGAAAAATGCAAAGACGGGTTGTCGAAGAAACAAGTCCGCTTGCTATGCGCCCAGTGCTGCACAGAATTTGGACGAACCATCGACGCGAAGGCGGATCGTTTTGACGACGCGGCGTATTCCGTACAAGCCGGTTATTTCGACAGGCCGGTCAAGGGTAATTTGGACGTTCGGCGAACCCAGCAAAGCTGCAACAAGCGTGTCCGCATCCGGTTTATCCTTGTTGTTTTTCAGGGTACCTATCCCAATAATCCGCTCAAGCGGAATGTCGGCTTCCCATCGAAGGCCGAACCGAAGCAGCAAATGGGTGGAAGTAACAAGCACCGGACGTGCCGTCATCGCCCGGTAGTCGCCTGTAATCCAGATGAATGAATACATACTGAGTCCCGTGAGAATCCATGCAAATACGACACTCCACAGGCTGATCAGAAAATGCAGAGCCAGCGTTTCCGCGACGATGGCCATGCCGATACCGATCACCACGGCTACATAACCCGCTTCGCGATGAACGGTGAAGGACCCTGGCACGACCGCGGTGCGATTACGATGGAAGGCATAATACAGAATCGCCACTTCGGTGGTGAGAATATCTGCGGGAACACGGGCGGACAACGCAGTACGTGCTGCGGCCCGGAAGCGGGTTGCAAAGTCGCCGCCGGCCGGAGTATGTTTGATCGCTCTACGCGCAACGATGATCAAATAGGTAATGACGGTGAGTTCGACCGGCAGTGCAAGAAAACGCAGCAAATCAAGAGCCGCTTGATTTCCGGCCGGGATGGTAAGCTTGGCAAGAGCATACCCAAGTACAAAAGACGGGACGAGTACGAGCCAGGGTGCACGCTTCGTGCGTACAAGCAGAACATAAACCAAAAAAGGGACTACCAGCGTGAAATCAAGAACCAGGGCCGCAGATATCAGTTGCGGCCTCGAGGCTTCTGATAGTACGGGCAGGATGAAGAGCGAAACAGCTGCTGCAGAACATAACACCAAAAGCGGGGCGGCGTAATACAATGCGTTTCTAACAAACATGGATTTTGTAACTGTCATGCTTCCTCCGTTCGCCAACGACTGTGATAAAACCATCGAGAAGAAACGAAGTCCTCTTGAGATTTTTTTAAGAAGCGCCTCATCGCGAATTGACATCATCCGCGCGGCGCAGGACGATGAGCCTCCAAACCAAGACGGCCCAGCCAAAAACGCAGGCGGTCAGCATCATGGAGCCCAGTTCTACTCGGTCGCCCTGCACATAGTCGAGGCCTTTCAGAGTGGTTGCCGCCAGAGTCGCGGCCGCACCGATCAGAATGATACGTTGTTTTCTGGTCATCCATTCTCCTTTGACAAGCTCTTACAATAGAGAAAACGTTCAGTATCCATAGTGCACAGCATTGTTATTCTACCGCCTCAAACTCGGCAAACATCTGCTTGGCTTCTTCCAGATTTGTGAGCGGCGTGTAATCACAAGCCTCAGCAAATTCGTTCCATAAGGCCTGAACGGCTTTGCTGTTGTGCGCCCGGCTTATGGCTTCTGCCGATTGCCATTCGAATACTTCTATGATTGTGCCATTGGCGGATTTCATCACAGACGCGGGCCGGTCGGTGACAAGCTGTTCCGTGCGCAGCACATCCAGATGTGTTTTCACGAGATGTGCAAGCCGTGCATCTTTACCGGGCTTGGGCGCATACGCAACGATGGCAAAACGACCCATGCTTGACTCCTATCTTCCGGTTCTGGAAACGTCAAACGAGCCGAAGAACTCCTGTTCCATCTCATAGTCGATTTTATCGGTTCGTGCACTGATGACCAGTTGGTACAGCCAACTTCCGCGTATGAAGATTCTGTAGCGCATATCGACCAAAGCTTTTTCCAGCGTGTACTCCCTGCCTGCGGTTCCATTGGAGTAATCCTGTTTTTCTTTGATCGTGAGGCCGTTTGCGCGTATGAAATCTCTTGCCATCTGTGCGATAATCTGATTGGACTGGTCTTTGTTATAAGACGTCGGCAGGGCAATGGATGTTGCCTGAAAAGTGCCTATGCTGTGAGACGCCTTGTACGTGTACCTGTCAAATTTCCCGATTTTGTCTTTGGTCTCGGCCGGTGTAATCGGGAAGGAAACAATCATATTGGCCTGTCGATAGTCGTACCGCTTCCAGACAGGCGGGGCGTCAAAAGGAGCAATCTTTACCGAATCGGAAGAAGTTGCTGCCGAGTCGGTGGTTTGGCAATGGACGTCGGTTTGAGGTGCCGCCAGCAAAAGACTCGCAACTGCAAGGCAGAAAACCGCCGGCCGCAAACGGTTGCTCATCAACGGTTAACCTTTCGAAGCGTGTTTTGGATTGGATTTGTAAACTGCACCTAAGGTAGGGCCGTAAATCTTTTTTGGCAATGAAAACCTGAGCAATAAAGAACTTTTTATTCCGATTTATTCACGGCTCGCTTGTTGCAACATCCCGGAAGATCGGATTGGTAAAAGAACGTTCAGTGGAGAGACAATCTGCTTATGGGGATTCTCCACGAAGCGAATGGACCGGTATTTGTTCCCAACCTCTTTCTTTCGTCATGCCCTTGCCCAGTAAACTGCCGATCTGCCAACCGACGTATCCGCCCGCGGTCGCACCCGCCAAGTAAGCCGCAAATCCGACAACACCGGCGTCTTTGTGGGCATTACCGCTGAGGGTCACCCCTGCCGCACCACCAAACGCTCCGGCAACGACTGCCAGCGTCATCGGTATGACATGGGATGGTCCTGTCGTTCTTCGTTCCAGTTTTTTGATCTTATCGATGGGAACGCGAATCGCGGATGAATCTGTAAAAAGAAGAACGGTGTCGTTGCCTATCGACATCAGTTTTCCGGCAACTGGAGTTTTCCACAAGGAGGGGGCCGTTATGCGGAGAATACTGTCCCTTGGAAGGAAATGGGTCTGTGCTTGCAGACGATCCGGGGAAGCGAAATAGAAGAACAAGGAAAAGACAATAGACGGATAAATTCGTTGTGTCATGGCTTACCCTTTCTTCAGTAGATCAACATAATATTACGCAAAAATGGCTCTCAACCGCAAGCGGTGTTCACCTCATCGAAGGCGCCAATAGTCTATCCACTCCAACGGAAAAACCAGTCTTTGGACGATTTGAAATTACAGGACTAGTAATCATCTGAGAAACTTCACCATAACGGTGATGCTGCTGAGATTGATAATACTGACCTTAATGCGTGAATATCTCATTCG
>JAGQUY010000621.1 GCA_020438245.1 Bacteroidota bacterium | reverse complement strand
CTCCGTTGACATTAAGTTTTTCCCGGTCGATTTCGCCGAGAGCAGTGGCCCGTCCCAGTTCTTTTTCAGCGAACGTTTTGGATGCAAAACACCGTTCGTTGGCAATTACCTGGGCAGCAAAAGCCTCGTTAAGTTCGATCAAATCGATGTCCTTCATTTCCAGACCGGCTCTGGAGAGTGCAATCGGTGTGCTGTAGACAGGTCCCAAACCCATTCGTGCGGGATCCAAACCGGCGAAACCAAAACCGCGGATAGCTCCGAGCGGGGAAAAACCAAGGCTTTTCGCTTTTTCTTCCGTCATCATGACGACAAACGCGGCTCCGTCGGTAATTTGGCTTGCATTGCCCGGTGTTACGGTACCAAACTTTCTGTCGAATGCCGGCTTCAGTTTTTGAAGTGCCTCCATGTTCTGGTTCTTGCGAATACCATTGTCTTCATCCACCACGGTCTTGTAAGTAGGCGGGACGTATACAGGAACGATTTCCTCTTTCAGCGTGCCGTTATCGGTTGCCATGGTAGATCGTTGGTGACTCATCAGGGCGAATGCATCCTGTTCTTCCCGCGACACGCCATATTCTTTGGCAAGCACTTCGGCTGTTTGACCCATGTTGAGGCCACAGTAGCCGTCCGTGAGACCGAGAAGAATACCTATCACCGGGCTGAAATCGGACGGCCTGAATGATGCGAAGGCGCCGAGCCGTTGACCCAGAGATCTGGCTTTCATGACATTGGCAAATTTTGCTGTGGCTTTTTCCGAATAGAGGAGTGGTATCTTGCTCATCGATTCTACCCCGCCGGCAATTACTATATCGGCATAGCCATGAGCTAAACGGAAATATGCATCCGCCATAGACTGCATGCCGCTTGCGCAGTTGCGTTGAACGGAAAAGGCCGGAACTTTCATCGGAATTCCGGCCTCCAAAGCGATAATCCTTGCGACATTGGTCGCTTCGGGGGGTTGCGCGATATTGCCGACAATGACTTCGTCAATTTGCTCTCCTCGTATTCCGGTGCGCGCTAAGACCTCTCGGAGAGCTGCTTTACCCAGATCCACGGCACTCAGTTTATTAAATAGAGTACCGGCTTTGATGAACGGCGTTCGGACGCCGTCGACGACAACTACGTTTTTCATACGATTAAACCTGCTGTTTGGATTGATAGGAGGTCCGGATGATTTCATCCAGACAGGCCTTCGGATCCATTACGATGCTGTCCGTTACAGAAAAATGGTTCCTTCCGGCCAGTTTCAGACCGTACTCATAGTCCTTAAAAAGGTCTTTGGCGGTTTGTAAGAACGTTTTCTTATGCTGATCCGCAAGTTGCGCTATTCGGTTGATGGCGGCATCTTCGAATTCCAAAACAATACCTGTTGTCTCCAGAAATGATTGCTGGAATTCCTTCATCGACTGACGGGTAAGCAGCTTGTTCAACTCCTGCTCAGGATTTGTTACGATGGCCTCGGTGACGGTGAACTTGCGAATCTTCGTGGACGGGAGTCTCTTCTCATATTTGACCAGGATATTCTCTATGATATTCACCAAACCCCGGGCGCCGGTCTTTTGCTGGTGGGCACGTTCTGCGATAATTCGAAGAGCGGCATCTTCAAATTGTATTTCGATGCCGTACGCTTGAAAATCCCTCT
>JAGQUY010000620.1 GCA_020438245.1 Bacteroidota bacterium | reverse complement strand
GGTGAATCAAAAGAGGAAACAATGGATTCCGGTGTATCTATTCGAAGAATTTGACCGGTCTGGATCAATGCTACACGATCGCACAACACGGCCTCATCCATGTACGGCGTCGATACGACTATTGTAATCCCGACCGACTGCAAGTTTTTGAGCATCTCCCAAAACTCCTTTCTTGAAACGGCATCGACGCCCGTCGTGGGCTCGTCCAGGAAAAGAACCTCAGGTTTGTGAATCAGGGCACAGGAGAGCGCAAGTTTTTGCTTCATTCCGCCGCTTAGTTGGCCAGCCCTGCGCTTTTTGAACGGCTCTATATGTGAATAGATGTCCTTGATAAGGTGGTAGTTTTCGTTGACTGTCGTATTAAATACGGTGGCGAAGAATTCCAAGTTTTCTTCGACAGAAAGGTCGGAGTATAAAGAAAATCTTCCGGGCATGTATCCAATACGCTGTCTCAACTCGCGGAATTGGGTAACCACGTCGAGCCCGAGCACTTCGGCTGAGCCTGAATCTGGCAGCAGCAGGGAGGTCAAAATTCTGAAGAGACTTGTCTTGCCGCCACCGTCGGGCCCAATAAATCCGAAAAGTTCTCCATCCTCCACTTCAAAAGAGATATTCGACAGGGCGGGAGAGCCTTTGTACTTCTTACAAAGATCTCGAACGGCGACTACGCTACGGTTTGAAGTTTGCTTCACCGGGCATCCCGATTTTTATGCGGCCGTCGTTAGCCACTCTTATCTTAACGGCGTACACAAGATTTACGCGCTCTTCGCGGGTCTGTATGACTTTTGGAGTAAACTCTGCTTTTGCAGAAATCCAATCAACCACTCCACGCAGGGTAGACATTCCCGCTGAATCGCCACGACCGGAGTCAATCAGGAGATCCGCTTCTTCACCCAATTTGATACCAGGCAATTGGGATCCGCTAATGTAGACACGCAAGAACATTGTGCTCACATCAGCAATCAGGTAGAGCGGCCTGCCATATGTGATAATTTCATCCTGTTCAACAAATCGAGTTAGCACCGTGCCAGAAATCGGGTTATAAATGTAGCACTTTCTAACAAGGTCGTTGACCTGGTCGACCTGTTTAAGAACCGGCCCTATTTCTGCGAGAATACTTTCCTTTTGCGCTCTGGTTGCAGATAACTGACGTCCGAGAATGTCTATTTGTCCCGAGATATCGTCAAGCTGTTTGGTGGTTGCCGCATCGGCCACAATAAGGTTTTGGATCCTTTTTTTCTCGCGTTCTGCAACACGAATTTGTTCTTCAACCACTGAGATTTGAGGATCCATCGAACCGGCTTTCTGCCGGATGGCAGAAAGAGACGACAGGAGAAGGCTCTTCTGAATGGCCAGCTGAGACGTATCGATAATACCGACCAGGGCACCGGCCTCAAGCCGAGCGCCCTCTTCGACGTTAAATGCCAGAAGACGTCCGGTCGACTCGGCGGAAACGGTAATCTCGGTGGCTTCGAAATTTCCATATGCATCCGACGGGTTGTTGTTGGAGGAACAACCCACCACTACGATGCATAAAATGGCTCTTTTGATCATCGGTACATTCCGTTAATTATGAAGTGTGTAATTTGATCTTTTCTATTTTCAATGAAGGACTCGAATGCTCCGTTATCCAGACCGAAAACAGTTTGAATCATCGGTCTGGCAACGAAAGGAAATACGCACATTGCTATGACACTGACAATTAATTGAATTGGGTCAATGGGTATGTATTTCCCAGCAGCTACGCCATCTTGATATTGACGAATGAGCTTGACTGGCACAGGCAGCGCTTCAGTTCTTAGGAACTTCGTCAATCTGTTCGGGTTCTGAGTAACTTCATGGATCAGGAAGCCAGGCACATGTGGGTTAGCCTTCAGGAAATCTACATAGGTGTGAACAAGGTCTGTCATTTTTTCTTCAATTCCCTTATCGGACTCTAGAATACTGATAATGAGGGGAAAAAACGTTCTGACGGCATCTTGAAAAACCCGTTCAAACAATAAATCTTTGTTTTTAAAGTAGTAATGAAGGAGGGCCTGATTTAAGCCTGCCTTTCCGGCAATTTCCTTCATGCGAGCGGCCGCAAAACCCCTCTCTACGAAGACACTTCGGGCGGCGTCTACAATCCTTTGCTCAGTACTGTATTGTTTTTTAATCATAAAGTTTAACCAAACAATTAAATATAAATGAGCAAATAGAGAAAGTCAAGTGAATCATTAATTCGGGTCTTGGGGATGCTTCAAAGTATTGCAATTCTGATTCTAACGGAGTATGTTTCCACCTAACTTTGGAGGAGTATGGCAGACAACAAGATCATCTTTTCAATGGTGGGTGTTGGCAAAATCCACAAGCCAAACAAGCAAGTCTTAAAGGACATTTACTTGTCCTTTTACTATGGAGCGAAGATCGGAGTGCTGGGTTTGAACGGT
>JAGQUY010000619.1 GCA_020438245.1 Bacteroidota bacterium | reverse complement strand
GTGAAGCCGTTCATCCGGAACGCCGGTCTGAATCAGGGATTGCCGGCAAGGGTCTGTTCAATCATGGCGATAAGTTGTTCTCGATTGGCCTTGGAAATCTCCCGGCCTTTGATCGGGAAGTCGGGCAGGGTGCGTGCGAATTTTCGCAGTTTGACAACGGGCAACTCGTGGTAGTCGCCTTCAGGGGCTTGGGGTTTCTTTTTCTTTAAGAGAGATTCGTCCTGACGGACGGTTTTGAAAAGATCTTGATGGGCTAGGGTTCGGAGGTCATTTTTTTTTTACGGCCGCCTTGTTTTGTAAGGGGCTCGACAAGGCCTTCATCGTAGACCATGTCTTCGGTCATCTCATCCGGCCTGGGGATGATGTGTACCGACACCACCTGGCCCACCCTTCTTGCTGCAGCTTCTCCTGCCGCCACCGAGGCTTGCACGGCTCCGGTCTCGCCAACGACTTTGATGGTAATGAAAGCGCCGTCGGTGACTTCTTTGCCGATGAGGCGCACATTGGATGCCTTGATCATCGCATCGGCCGCCTCTATGGCGCCGACGAGACCAAACGTTTCAACCAATCCTAATGCACGTTCGGACATACGGTACCTGCCGGGGTTATTATTGCCCTCGTTTGGGCAGAATCAGTTCCACTTCCGGATGCGGTCTCGGGATGACATGTACGGACACCAGCTCGCCGACCTTTTCGGCCGCCGCCGCACCGGCATCGGTTGCCGCTTTGACCGCGCCAACGTCCCCGCGAACCATCACGGTTACATATCCGCCGCCGATTTTTTCCTTCCCGATGAGCTCAACTTTCGCAGCTTTAACCATCGCATCGGCCGCTTCGATGGCGCCAACCAAACCCTTGGTCTCAACCATGCCTAATGCATCAAGTGCCATTGTGTGTCCTCCTGAGAAATATAGGAATCAGATGGAATGATATTCTGAATCGTTACTTTAAAAATTCTAAACAATTACGGGACGAAAGTCAAACATATTTTTGCATGCCGTGCCGGTTGGTTCGTGGCCTGAATTCTGTCTTAGGGCTTGGCATTGGGCGGGGATTGAACCAGTTAGGTAGCCGATTAGCCAACCCCAAATTTTCTTGACAAAAAGGGCAAAATCGACTATCTTCATGCCCTTTTAAAGGATAAGTTCTTTAAAATTTGAATTTTACGCAGGGTCATGGTCATCAAGCTGGATAAAGTGCTCGGTCTGGAGGACGGTGAGCACGAGTTTAACTTCGAAACCGACGCCGCGGGTATCGGTTTGGACGTGAAGGACTTCGAGGGACGTCCTGTTTTTGAAAATCCGATCATGACGGATGTGCTCATGACCAAGACCAGTCATGTGTATCACATCAAGATCAAGTCCGAAGCGGAAATCCGGTCCCCTTGCGATCGTTGTCTGGAGGAGGTCAATCGATCGCTGGAAAGTTCGTTGGAGCTGGTTTATACGGATTTGAAGAACCGCGCGGAATGGGGAGATGACGGAGAAGGAATCCGCCTCATAGACGTCCAGCGCAACGATATTATCCTCGACAAGGACGTGGCAGACATGCTGTTGCTGGACTTGCCGTCCAAGGTACTGTGCAGGGAAGACTGTAAAGGCTTGTGTGTTCAGTGCGGGACGAATCTCAACGAAGAAACGTGTGAACATCAAGAAGCGCACTTTGAAGAACAGTAAAAAAATCAAATAGAGGTTATCATGCCAAATCCGAAACGCCGACATTCCAAACAACGCAGAGACAAACGCCGCACGCATTGGAAACTCAGTGCACCAGGTGTTCTAACCTGCTCTAACTGCAACCAGCCCAAAATGCCCCACCGCGTTTGCCCGAATTGCGGTTTTTACGACGGGCGTCAGGTGATGTTTATTAAAGAAGCCTGATCGGCGAATCCAAAAACTGGTCATCGCATGCCTGTCTGTATCGCAACACCGACAGGCTCTTTTTTTATGGCCGGTTGATATCCGTTGATTGAAACTTTATATTAAACCGCGACTGAGGAGGACCGTATTTCCGGTAAATCCATGAGAATAGTAGTTGACGGTATGGGCGGCGATGAAGCGCCCGGCAAAATTATCGACGGAGTCGTGGAGGCAGTCCATGCGTTCAAATCGCAGGGGTTGTCGCACACGTTGATTGTGACGGGTGTTAAGACTCAAATCCAAGATCATCTTCGCCGGTGTCACAGTGAAAGTCTCCTCGGAGATTCCATTGAGATTGTCCACACGGACGAAGTCATCGGAATGCATGAGTCGCCTACTTCGGCACTCACCAAGAAACCCCGCTCTTCGATGCATGTGGGAATGGAACTCGTCAAGAAGGGTGAAGCCGATGGCTTTGTGAGCATGGGCAATACCGGAGCGGTAATGGCTGTTGCACTGGTTGGTCTCGGCCGGATTGAAGGGGTTGCCCGGCCAACCATCGGAGCTTTTTTTCCGACGCTGACCGGAAAAACCCTGGTACTTGATGTCGGTACAAATGTGGACTGCAAACCCCTGCACCTTCTGCAATTTGGCCTCATGGGCAGCATCTACATGCATGCCATAATGAATATCGAAGATCCGCGCGTCGGCCTCTTGAGTATCGGCGAGGAAGCTTCAAAAGGTGATGACCTGACCGTAAAATCCCATGATTTGTTCAAACAGAAAGCGTTATTCGATTTCATAGGCAATGTGGAAGGTCGAGACATTTTGAAGGGCGCCGCGGATATTGTCGTTTGTGACGGGTTCGTGGGGAATGTGGTGCTCAAGTTTGGCGAGAGTATCTATCATTTCTTGAAATCACGGATCAAGGAAACGGCACACAAAAGCACCAAGAATGCCTTGATTATGGGCATCGCCAAGCCTGCCCTAAGAAATGTTTTTAGAGAACTGGACTATCAAGAGTATGGCGGCGTGCCGTTGTTGGGAGTCAATGGCGTCGTAATTATTGGCCACGGCAGTTCCTCGCCAAAAGCCTTGTCGCGAGCCATCATGGTCGCCAAAGAAATGGCGGAAAAACGAATCAATGAAGTTATCCGCCAACGCATCCAATCATCGAAGGAGTAACATTGGGAAAAGGTAGAGCAAAAATTACAGGGGTTGCCCATTGGGTGCCTGAAAAGATACTGTCGAATGCCGATCTTGAAAAAATGGTGGAAACCAATGACGAATGGATCACTTCAAGAACCGGCATCAAAGAGCGTCACATTCAGGAAAAAGGCAAAGCTTCTTCTGATATGGCATATGAAGCCTGCAAGAAACTTTTCGAGCAAACCGGCACCAAGCCGGGGGATGTCGATGTTATTGTATTCGGCACGGTCACGCCGGACATGATGTTTCCCGCGTCTGCCTGTCTCCTGCAAGCGAAACTTGGAATGAGCAAGGCATGGGGATTTGATTTGTCCGCCGCATGCTGCGGTTTTGCATATGCC